>NZ_DBMDHH010000056.1:0-16986 GCF_057433415.1 Anaerotruncus sp.
AAAGCCCAGACCCACAGCTAAGGTCCCGAATACACGCAGCCAGAAGGGGGAGCCGCCGATCATCAAGCGGGTGATCGGCCGCGCGGGGGACGAGATCGACATCGACTTTGAAACCGGGCAGGTCCGCCGCAACGGGCAGACGCTGGACGAGCCCTACTTAAACGAGCCCACCCTCACCCGGCGGGACGTGGAGTTCCCGGTGACGGTGCCCGAGGGGAGCGTCTTCGTGATGGGGGACAACCGCAACCACTCGGCCGACAGCCGCACGCGGGAGATCGGCATGATCGACCTGCGGCGGGTGATGGGCAAGGCGGTCTACCGCTTCCTGCCGGCGGGCAGGGCGGGGGAGATCGACTGACGACAGAATGACTGGAATGGAGAGGATGCAGATGGACGCTGCGGAATACAGGGACAATCAGCCGGAGGCGAAAAGCGCGGTGAGCGAGGCGTACGAGTGGGTGGAATCGTTTTTGGTGCCGCTGCTCGCCTTCCTGCTCATCTTCACCTTTTTCGCGCGGCTCGCGACGGTCAACGGCATTTCGATGCTGCCGACCCTCCACAACGGCGAGCGGCTGATCCTCCAGCAGGCGGGCTACGCGCCGGAATACGGCGACGTGGTCGTCGTCGACCGCTCGATCACCGACGAGGACGCGATCGTCAAGCGGGTGATCGGCAAGGAGGGGGACGTCATCTTCATCGATTTCGCGTCGGGGGAGGTGTGGCGCAACGACACCCTGCTCGATGAGCCCTACATCAACGAACCCACGATGCTCCAGTACGACATCTCCTTCCCGGTGAAGGTGCCGGCGGGTTGCGTCTTCGTGATGGGGGACAACCGCAACCATTCGCTCGACAGCCGGTCGAGCGACATCGGCATGGTCGACGTCCGCCACATCATGGGCAAGGCGGTCTTCCGCTTCTTCCCATTCAACAAGTTCGGAGGGATTTCATGAGTACCCAGCAGCCCGGCGTCCCGGCGGCAGAGGTCCCGTCGATCCAGTGGTTCCCGGGGCACATGGCCAAGACCCGGCGGCTGATGAGCGAGAGCCTGAAGCTCGTCGACATCGTCGTCGAGCTGACCGACGCGCGGATTCCCGCGTCGAGCCGCAATCCGGAGATCGACAAGCTCGTGGGGCAGAAGCCCCGCGTGATCCTGCTCAATAAATGCGATTCCGCCGACGACGGGGCGACCCGCCGCTGGGTGGATTACTATGCCCGAAAGGGCGTCCCCGCCATCGCGACCGACTGCCGCAGCGGCAAGGGCCTGGGGGCCTTCCTGCCGCTCGTGAAGAGCGCGCTTTCGGCGCAGCTCGCGCGCAGGGCGGAGAAGGGGATGGGCGGCCAGCCGATCCGCATGATGATCGTTGGCATCCCCAACGTCGGCAAGTCCTCCCTCATCAACCGCCTCGCGGGCGCGAAGCGCGCGAAGGTGGAGGACCGCCCGGGCGTGACGCGCGGGCGGCAGTGGGTGTCGCTCGCGGGCGGAATCGACCTGCTGGATATGCCGGGGGTGCTCTGGCCCAAGTTCGAGGACCCCGCCGTCGGGGAGCGGCTCGCCTTCACGGGGGCGGTCAAGGACGACGTGCTCGACGCCGAGCTGCTCGCGATGCGGCTGCTCTGGCTTTTAAACGCCGAATACCCGGCGCAGCTCGCCGCGCGCTACAGCTTCAAGGAGGGGGAGACGGACGGGCTCGACGCCTACGGACTCCTCTGCCTTGTGGGGAAAAAGCGCGGGATGCTCGTTTCGGGCGGCGAGGTCAACACCGAGCGGGCGGCGATCACCGTGCTCGACGAATTCCGCAGCGGAAAGCTCGGCAGGCTGACGCTGGAACTGCCGCCGGAGGACTGACATGGACCTGTACCAGTATGAGCTGATCGCCTACGACCAGGGGTTTTCCGCCGTCTGCGGCATCGACGAGGCGGGGCGCGGGCCGCTCGCGGGGGACGTGTACGCCGCGGCAGTCATTCTGCCGCGCGGCGTCGAGATCGCGGGGGTCAACGACTCGAAGAAGCTCACGGAAAAAAAGCGCGAGGCGCTCTTTGACGAGATCACCGCGCGGGCCGCGGCCTATAGCATCGCGGCCGCGTCGGTCGCGGAGATCGACGAAATGAACATCCTGCGGGCGGCGATGCTCGCGATGCGCCGCGCGGCGGAAGGGCTTTCGGTGAAGCCCGACCTCGCGCTCGTCGACGGCAACTGCGACCCGGGGCTCGGCTTCGCCACCCAGACGATCATCGGCGGGGACGGCAGGAGCGCGTCGATCGCGGCGGCGTCGATTCTGGCGAAGGTCGCGCGGGACCGCTATATGAAGGAGCTCGACCAAAAGTACCCCGAATACCGGTTCGCGCAGCACAAGGGCTACGGCACCAGGCTCCACTACGAGATGCTGGAACGGTACGGCCCCTCGCCGGTACACCGCCGCACCTTCCTCAAAAAGCTCCTCAAATGACGGCGACGACGCGGCAGCGCGGGACGCTGGGGGAGGAGTTCGCCGCAAAGAAGCTCGCGGAGGCGGGGTACGAGATCCTCGCGCGCAACTGGCGCAGCGGGCGCCATGAGATCGACCTCATCCTGCAAAAGGATGGGGTCATCGCCTTCGTCGAGGTCAAGACCCGCGCGCAAAGCGCGCTGGCCGCCCCGGCCGCGAGCGTCACAAGGGCGCAGCGCAGGCGGATTGCGCTGGCCGCCGTGGCATATCTGCGGGAGCGCGGCATATACAATACAGGGGCGGTCCAGCCGCGTTTCGACCTCTTCGAGGTCGTGACCGAGCGGCCCGGCTCGAATGTGGTGACCCGCTGGGCCCACCTGGCGGGCGCGTACGATACGGGGGATCTGGATGTATTTATTTGACCTGCACTGCGACACCGTCACCCGCCTGCACGACGGCGAACGCCTCGCGCCGGGCGACCGGAGCCTGCGGCAAAACGGCGCGCACCTCGCGCTCGGCCGGATGGCCTGCTACGACTGGTGCCAGTGCTTTGCGATCTTCATGCCGGACGAATACCGCGGCGAGGCCGCGGTCGATTATTTTGAGAGCTGTTACCGGTTCTTCACCGGGCAGCTCGCGGAGAACGCCGACCTCGCCGCGCAGGCGTTCACGGCGGCGGACATCCGGGAGATCATTTCCGGGGGAAGGTGCGCGGCGCTGCTCACGGTGGAGGGCGGCTCGGCGCTCGCCGGGGACCTCGGGCGGATCGCGCGGCTGCGGGAATGCGGCGTGCGCGTCCTGACCCTCACCTGGAACGGCAAAAACGAGCTGGGCAGCGGCATGGCCTGCGACGAGGGGCTCACCCCCCTCGGGCGGGAGGCGCTCCCGCTGCTCGAGGAGGCGGGGATCGTCGTCGACGTCTCCCACCTGAGCGACAGCGGCTTCTGGGAGGTGCAGAAACGCGCGAGGCGCCCGTTTATCGCGACCCATTCGGATTCCCGCGCGGTCTGCGGGCATGGGCGCAACCTCACCGACGACCAGTTCCGGGCGGTCGCGGCGGCGGGCGGCGTCGTGGGGCTCAACTTCTCCACCCACTTCATCGCGGCGGACGACCCCGACCCCTCCTACGCGGCGCTCTCGGCGCACCTGGGCCACTTCCTCGCGCTCGGCGGGGAGGACGCCGTGGCGCTCGGCTCCGACTACGACGGCACCGACGTGCCCTCCTGGCTGGAGCCGGCCGAGAGGATCGGCGGGCTCTACGGCCGGGTGAAGGCGGAGTACGGCGAAAAGCTGGCCCAAAAGCTCTTTTTTCAAAACGCGATGGCGTTTTTCGAGCGGTACGACGCGCGGGGAGAACCTCCCTGCGGGATGTAAGCGGGGCTGTTTTCCGGGGCTTCCCCGGGAGATCGGCCCGGCAAAAAGGAGGCGATCGCAATCGCGGTCTACACAATCGGCGACCTGCACCTCTCGCTGACGAGCGGGCACCCGATGGACGTTTTCCCCGGGTGGGAAAACTACGTCGCGCGCATCGGGCGGGCGTGGCGCGCGAAGGTCGGGGAGGAGGACACCGTAGTGCTGCCCGGCGACACCTCGTGGGGGATGTCGCTCGAGGGGGCGCTCGCGGATTTCCAATTTCTCGAGGCGCTGCCCGGGCGCAAGATCCTGCTCAAGGGCAACCACGACTACTGGTGGAGCACCCGCTCCAAGGTGCACGCCTTTTTTTCGGCGCACGGATTAAACACGCTGGAAATCCTCCATAATAACTGCGTTACGGCCGACGGGATCGCCGTCTGCGGCTCGCGGGGGTGGCTCTTCGAGACGGGGGAGGCGTTCGACGACAAGATCATCAACCGGGAGTGCATCCGGCTGGAGCTTTCGATCGCGGAGGCGGAAAAGACCGGGCTGGAGCCGGTCGTTTTTCTGCACTACCCGCCCGTCTACGGCGAGAGCGTCTCGCCGCAGATCCTCGAGGTGCTCAAAAAGCACGGCGTCCGCCGCTGCTACTACGGTCACATCCACGCCGAGGGGTGCCGCTGGGCGATCGACGGGAGCTACGAGGGCATCCGCTTTCGGCTGGTGAGCGGCGACTACCTGAAATTTGACCCGGTGCTGGTGGAAACCGGCCGGGAAGGCTGAAAAAACGCGGGAAATTCACAAATTATCTATTGGCAAGTCCCGTCCGATTTGATATAATACCAAGATAGTGGGTTTATAGCGCCCGAATCGTTCCTCCAGGAAAAGCGGAAGATGCAGGGGAACGGAACATTTTTCAGGAGGAAGTAGAATGGCAGTAACAGAAATGAAGACCAACGAGGACAAAAAGGTAGAGCTCACCATCACCGTCGACGCCGAGACGTTCGGCAAGGCGGTCGACGAGGTGTTCAAAAAGAACGTCAAGCGGATGACCGTTCCCGGCTTCCGCCGCGGCAAGGCCCCCCGCAAGATGATCGAAAAGCTGTACGGCGAGGGCGTTTTCTATGAGGAGGCCGTCAACAACACCTACCCCGCGGCCTACGACGCCGCCGTCGAGGAAAAGGGCATCGAGCCGGTCGACCGCGCCGATATCGAGGTGCTCGACGTCTCGAAGGACGGCTACTCCTTCAAGGCGACCGTCACCGTCAAGCCGGAGGTCTCCATCGAGGGCTACAAGGGCATCGAGGTGGAGAAGAAGGTCGTCGAGGCGACCGACGCCGAGGTCGACGCCGAGCTCTCCCGCATGCAGGAGCAGGGCGGCCGCGTGATCGCCGTGGAGGGCCGCGCCGCCATGAACGGCGACACCGCCGTGATCGATTTCGAGGGCTTTGTCGACGGCGAGGCGTTCGAGGGCGGCAAGGGCGAGAAATACCCGCTCGAGCTGGGCTCCAACAGCTTCATCCCCGGCTTCGAGGAGCAGGTCGTCGGCCACAGCGTCGGCGAGTCGTTCGAGGTGAACGTGAGCTTCCCGGAGAACTACCACGCCGAGGAATTAAAGGGCAAGCCCGCTGTCTTCAAGTGCACGCTGCACGAGCTCAAGATGAAGGAGCTGCCGCTGCTGGACGACGAGTTCGCCAAGGACGTCAGCGAGTTCGACACGCTCGACGAGCTGAAGGCCGACCTCAAGAAGAAGGCGCAGGAGCGTCATGACAGCCAGGCTGAAACCGAGATGGAAAACAAGCTGATGGATACCGTCTGCGAAAAGCTCGTGGCCGACATCCCCCAGTGCATGTATGACAGCCGCATCGACGAGATGGTGCGCGACTTCGAGTACCGTCTGCAGTCGCAGGGGCTCAACCTGCCGACCTATTTGCAGTACGCGGGCACCGATATGGACGGCTTCCGCAAGGGCTTCGTCCCGCAGGCCGAATCGCAGGTCAAGACCCGCCTGGCGCTCGAAAAGATCGTCGAGCTCGAGAAGATCGAGCCGACCGCCGAGGAGATCGCCGCCGAGTATGACAAGCTCGCGAAGAACTACAGCATGGAGGCCGACAAGCTCAGGAACATCGTTCCGGAGAAGGAGATCGCCCAGAACCTCGCGATGGGCAAGGCGCTCGACCTTGTGCGCGACAGCGCCGTCGTGAAGGAGGTCAAGGAGGAGCCCGCCAAGGAGGAGAAGCCGAAGAAGGCCTCCAAGCCGCGCGCCAAGAAGGCGAAGGCGGAGGAAGCCCCGGCGGCGGAGCCCGCGGACGGGCCGGCCGAATAAGACTGCCTACATACCGGCACGGCGGCCAGCCGCCGCGCCGGTAAAACTTTTGGAGCATAGAGGATTGGTTTGCGGCAGAACGAATCCGACAGGAGGTAATTTCACAATGAGCCTAACAATGGGAAGCGCGGCCATGAGCCTGGTGCCGATGGTCATCGAGCAGACGAACCGGGGCGAGCGCAGCTACGACATCTTTTCGCGGCTGCTCAACGACCGCATCGTCATGCTGTGCGAGGAGGTCAACGACACCTCCGCCAGCCTGGTGATCGCGCAGATGCTCTACCTCGAGGGGCAGGACCCCGACAAGGACATCCACCTCTACATCAACAGCCCGGGCGGCTCGGTCACGGCGGGCATGGCGATCTACGACACGATGAACTATATCAAGTGCGACGTCTCGACCATCTGCATGGGGCTCGGCGCGTCGATGGGCGCGTTTCTGCTCTCGTCGGGCGCCAAGGGCAAGCGGATCGCGCTGCCCAACGCCGAGATCATGATCCACCAGCCGTCGGGCGGCGCGCAGGGCCAGGCCACCGACATGAAGATCCACACCGACTGGATCATCCGCACCCGCGAAAAGCTCAACCGCCTGCTCTCCGAGCAGACCGGCCAGCCGCTCGAGATCATCGAGCGGGACACCGAGCGGGACAACTTCATGACCGCGCAGCAGGCCCTCGACTACGGCCTGGTCGATAAGATCCTCAGCCACCACGAATAACATTTTCCCAAAAGCGCAGCGCCCACCGGCGCCGCGTTTTGCGTATCCAGATTTTCAGGAGGTATCCCATGGCGAAGAACGACGAGAGGGAACTGCGCTGTTCCTTCTGCGGCAAGATGCAGAACCAGGTCCAGCGGCTGATCGCGGGGCCGGGGGTGTGCATCTGCAACGAGTGTGTGGAGCTCTGCCAGAGCGTGCTCGACGACGACATGCCCGCGCAGCGGCCCCGCCAGAGCCGTCCCGAGCAGCAGATCACCGTGCTCAAGCCGCGTGAGATCAAGGAGCGGCTGGACGAATACGTGATCGGGCAGGACCGCGCGAAGATCGCGCTGTCCGTGGCGGTCTACAACCACTACAAACGCATCTATTTCGGCGACACGAGCGAGGTGGAGCTCGGCAAGACCAACATCCTCATGCTCGGACCCACCGGCGTGGGCAAGACGCTGCTCGCCCAGACCCTCGCCAAGATGCTCAACGTCCCCTTCGCCATCGCGGACGCCACGACGCTGACCGAGGCGGGCTATGTGGGCGAGGATGTGGAAAACATCCTGCTGCGCCTTTTGCAGGCGGCGGACTACGACGTCGAGCGTGCGCAGAAGGGCATCATCTATATCGACGAGATCGACAAGATCTCCCGCAAGAGCGAGAACCCCTCGATCACCCGCGACGTGTCGGGCGAGGGGGTCCAGCAGGCGCTGCTCAAGATTCTGGAGGGCACCGTCGCCAACGTCCCGCCGCAGGGCGGGCGCAAGCATCCCCAGCAGGAATTCATCCAGATCGACACCAAGGATATCCTCTTCATCTGCGGCGGCGCGTTCGAGGGGATCGAAAAGATCATCGAGCGCCGCACCGATAAATCTTCGATCGGCTTCGGGTCGACGATCAAGGACTCCAAGCAGAAGGACCAGCTCGTGCAGCAGGTCATCCCGCAGGACCTTGTCCGTTTCGGGCTCATCCCCGAGCTGGTCGGGCGCACGCCGGTGCTCACCGTGCTGGAACCGCTCGACCGGGAGGCGCTCGTCAAAATCCTGACCGAGCCGAAGAATTCGATGGTGCGCCAGTACCAGCAGCTCTTCTCGCTCGACAACATCGAGCTCTCCTTCGACCAGGAGGCGCTCGAGGCGATCGCCGACAAGGCGATCGAGCGCAAGACGGGCGCGCGCGGGCTGCGCGCGATCATCGAGGACGTGCTCGGGAACCTCATGTACGAGGCGCCCTCCGACTGCACGGTCGCGGGCATCCGGATCACCGGCGCCTGCGCCAAGGGGGAGGGGGAGCCGGAGTACACCCGGGATCCCGCCCGCAGGCCTTCCCGCCTGCAAATTTCCACCGCCCGCCGCGTGACGCCGCGGGCCCGGCGGGACAGCGCGTCCTGATTCGGTGCAAGACGGCATGGAAGAGGCCGCCGCAGAGTTTCTGCGGCGGCCGTTTCGCGTCTTTCGGCGGCGGACCCGGCGTAGACAGAGACGGCGTAAAGCGCGGGCAGAGCCCCATGTTGAAAGGCGGCGGCCGGCCCAATGAAGCTTTGGGGGTTTCCAAAGAGCGTTTTGGCGCGGACAGAGACGGCGAAAAGCGCGGGCAGAGCCCCATACCGGAAGACGGCGGCCGGCCCGATGAAGCTTTGAGGGTTTCCAAAGGGGACTTTCCCGAAAGTCCCCTTTGGTACGAAAGTCCCCTTTGGCTGGTAATGCTCCCCGGTTTACATCGGGGGGAAAGCATGATATAATAATAGCTCAAACCGGCAAGGTTTTTTGAGATAGAAGCATTTTACCGGAGAATGGAGGCCGCGATATGAGCGAGCTTAACAATAAAAAAATTCTGCCCGCGGAGAAGAAGTCCCCGCAGGTGCCCGAACCGAAGGAACCGGTGCGCATGCCCATGCTGGTGCTGCGCGGGCTGGTGCTCTTCCCGCAGATGGTGCTGCATTTCGACGTGGGCCGGGAAAAGTCCATCCTCGCGCTCAACCGCGTGATGAGCGGCGACCGCAAAATCTTCCTCGTCGCGCAGAAGAACATCCGCGACGACGAGCCGAAGGCGGACGGGCTCTATAAAATCGGCGTGGTGGCGCAGGTCAAGCAGATCATCAAATCCCAGGGGGGCACCTGGCGGGTGCTCGTCGAGGGGATGTACCGCGCGAAGACGATCGAGGTGCTCTCCGAGTCGCCCTTCTTCGAGGGGATGATCGCGGAGTTCCCGCTGCGCATCACCCGCAGCGTCAAGTCCGCGATGTGCGACGCGCTCATGCGCACCGTCAAGGACCTGTTCGAGGAATACTGCTACCTCACGCCGCGGATGCCCAAGGAGCTGATCGTCAGCGCGCTTGTGAGCGAGGACCCGGTGCACCTGGCGGAGTACATAGCGGGCAACATGCAGATGGAGGTCGAGGACAAGCAGACGATCCTCTCCCAGAGCGACCCGCTCAAACGGCTGGAGATCCTGGCGCGCCTGCTCGAGGAGGAAAACGACATCCTCTCGCTCGAGGCGGACATCCAGGAGAAGGTCAAGGGCCAGATCGACAAGAACCAGCGCGAATACTACCTGCGCGAGCAGATGAAGGCGATCTCGGGCGAGCTGGGCGAGGACGACGACCAGGAGGAGATCCAGGAGTACTACGACAAGATCGCCAAGATCAAGTTCGACGCGGAGACCGCCGAAAAGCTGGGCAAGGAGGTCGACCGGCTGTCCAAGCTGCCGGGCAACTCCAACGAGGCGGGGGTCATCCGCGGCTATCTCGACACGGTGCTCGAATTACCGTGGGGCAAAAGGACCGCCGACAAGATCGACGTCAAGAAGGCGAAGGCGCTGCTCGACCGGGAGCACTACGGGCTCCGGAAGGTCAAGGAGCGCATCCTCGAGCTGCTCTCGGTGCGCAAGCTCGCGCCGGAGATCAAGGGGCAGATCATCTGCCTCGTCGGCCCTCCGGGCGTCGGCAAGACGTCGATCGCCCGCTCGATCGCCAAGTCGATGGGGCGCAAATACGTGCGGATCTCGCTGGGCGGCGTGCGGGACGAGAGCGACATCCGCGGCCACCGCAAAACCTATATCGGCGCGATGCCCGGCCGCATCATCAACGCGATGAAGCTGGCGGGCAGCCAGAATCCGCTCATGCTGCTCGACGAGGTGGATAAGCTCGGCAACGACTACCGCGGCGACCCGTCGGCGGCGCTTCTCGAGGTGCTCGATTCGGAGCAGAACCACGCCTTCCGCGACCACTTCATCGAGGTGCCGTTCGATCTTTCCGACGTGCTCTTCATCGCGACGGCCAACACCCTCGACACGATCCCCGGGCCGCTGCGCGACCGCATGGAGATCATCGAGCTTTCCAGCTACACCCGCGAGGAGAAGTTCCACATTGCGAAAAACCACCTCTGCCAAAAGCAGCTCAAGCGCCACGGCCTGACCGCCTCCAAGGCGAAGATCACCGACGACGCGGTCTACGCGCTCATCGACAACTACACCCGCGAGGCGGGCGTGCGCCAGCTTGAGCGGGAGATCGCCTCGCTGCTGCGGAAATCCGCCAAGCAGATCGTTTCGGGCGACGCGAAAAAGGTCGTCATCGACAACGCGAACATCACCGATTACCTCGGCCCCCGCAGGTTCAAGCCCGAGCTCATCCAGTCGTTCGACGAGGTGGGCATGGTCAACGGCCTGGCGTGGACGAGCGTGGGCGGCGAGATGCTCCAGGTGGAGGTCGCCGTCATGGACGGCGCGGGCAAGCTGGAACTGACCGGCTCGCTCGGCGACGTGATGAAGGAATCCGCGCACGCCGCGGTCAGCTATATCCGCGCCCACTGGGAGCAGTACGGCGTGGAGCACGACTTCTATAAGACGCGCGACATTCATATCCATGTTCCCGAGGGGGCGGTGCCCAAGGACGGGCCGTCCGCGGGCGTGACGATCTGCACCGCGCTCATCTCCGCGCTGTCGGGCACCCCGGTGCGCCGCGACGTGGCGATGACCGGCGAGATCACCCTGCGCGGGCGGGTGCTGCCGATCGGCGGGCTCAAGGAAAAGACGATGGCCGCCTACCGCGCGGGCATCAAGACGGTCGTCATCCCGGCCGAGAACGAGCCCGACCTGGCCGAGGTCGACGAGGTCGTGAAGGAGCATATCCGCTTCATCACCGCCGAACGGATCGACACGGTGCTCGAGACGGCGCTCGTCAAAAAGCCGCGCGCCAAGGCGAGCACCCCCGTGCTCGACGCGATCGCTTCCGAGGGCAAGGAGCCGCTTTCCAAGGCGAATTCCCCGATTCCACAATAAATGACAGACCGAAAGGGGCGGGAGCCATGAATTACCACAACGTCCAGTTTGAGGCGAGCTACGGCACGTCGTCGCAGCTTCCGCCCTCCGACCTGCCCGAGATCGCCTTCGCGGGGCGATCCAACGTGGGAAAGAGCTCGATGATCAACAAGCTCTTCAACCGCAAGGGGCTCGCGCGGGTGTCGGCGGTGCCGGGCAAGACGGCAACGATCAACTTTTTCCACGCGGACGGCATCCGCTTCGCGGACCTGCCCGGCTACGGCTACGCGAAGGTCTCGAAGGGGGAGAAGCGCCGCTGGGCGGAGTTGATCGAGGGGTACTTCGCGCAGGAACGCGACCTGCGGGTCGTCTTCCAGCTCATCGACATGCGCCATCCGCCGACGGCGGACGACCTGACGATGATCGACTTTTTGATCGACCGGGAGCTGCCCTTCGTGGCCGTGCTGACCAAGGCGGATAAGCTCTCCAAGAAGCAGCGGGAGGAACGCCTCGCCGCGCTGGAACGCGAGCTGCCCTGCGCCGACCAGATCATCAAGATCCCCTTCTCCGCCGAGACGGGCGAGGGGGTCGACGCGGTGAAGGCGATCGTCGCGGAGATCGAGCGGGACTGCGCCGAGGAGGCGCGGGAGGAGGACGACCGCGCCTCGATGGACGCGCGCGAGGCCGAGAAGGACGCGGGCGGCTATGCCGACGACATGTAAAATCTGACGAAAGACGTGATCATATGTTTGTATCCGACTGCCTGGGGCTCAACGCCCTCGGACACCTGACGATCGGCGGGCGGGATACCGTCGAGCTGGCGCAGACCTACGGCACCCCCCTCTATGTCATGGACGAGGACGAGATCCGCCGCGCGTGCGAAAGCTACCGTGAGTCGGTCAACCGCTACTACGGCGGCCGGGGGCTCGTGACCTACGCGAGCAAGGCGTTCTGCTGCAAGGCGGTCTGCCGGATCGTGGCGGAGGAGGGGCTCGGGCTCGACGTGGTGTCGGGGGGCGAGCTCTACACCGCCAAAAGCGTCGGCTTCCCGCCCGAGCGAATCTTTTTCCACGGCAACAACAAGACGGTGCAGGAGCTGATCGAGGCGCTCGAATACGGGGTGGGCACGATCGTCGTCGACAACTTTGACGAGCTCATGCTGCTCGACCAGCTCGCCGTCAGCCGGGGCAAGGTCGCGGAGATCCTCTTCCGCATCAAGCCGGGCATCGACGCGCACACCCACGACTTCGTGCGCACCGGCCAGATCGACAGCAAGTTCGGCCTCGCGCTCGAGACGGGCGAGGCGATGGAGGCGGTCCGGCAGGCCGTCGGCATGAAGGGGGTCCGCCTCAAGGGCGTCCACTGCCACATCGGCTCGCAGATTTTTGACATCGAGCCGTTCGAGCACGCCGCCGAGGTGATGCTCGGCTTCATGGCGGACGTGAAGGCGGAGACGGGACGGGAGCTCGAGATCCTCGACCTGGGCGGCGGCTTCGGCATCAAATATCTGCCCGAGCACGACCCCGTCCAGTATGACCGCTATATGCAGCGGGTCGCGGGCGCGGTCGAGCGCACCTGCAAGGCGCGCGGGCTGCGCACCCCCTTCATCGTCATCGAGCCGGGCCGCTCGATCGTCGGCCCCGCGGGGCTGACCCTCTACACGGCGGGCGCGGTCAAGGAGATCCCCGGCGTGCGCACCTACCTGTCGGTGGACGGCGGCATGGGGGACAACCCGCGCTACATCCTCTATCAGGCGCCCTACGAGGCGATGGTCGCCAACCGGGCCGCCGAGCCCAAGACCCGCACCGTCACCCTCGCGGGCCGGTGCTGCGAGTCGGGCGATCTGATCGGCGAGCACATGCAGATGCAGGAGGCGCGCGCGGGCGACATCATCGCCGTGCTGGCTACCGGCGCCTACAACTATGCGATGGCCTCCAACTACAACCGCATCCCCCGGCCGCCCGTGGTCATGCTGCGGGAGGGGCGGGCGCGCGTCGTCGTCCGTCGGGAGAGCTACGAGGACCTCGTGCGGAACGATGAGGACTGAGGGGGCGCGGAGATGAAAAAACAGGTGCGCGTCCGCCCGGGCAAGGGACAGTCGGCCGTCGGGGCCGTCGTCGGCGCGGTCTTTGTCCTGCTCGGTATTTTCATGGTGATTCCCGCCTTCGGGCCGTTCGGCATCTTCTGGACGCTGATCGCGGCCGTCATCACGGCGGTCAACCTGCTGAATGCTTTTTCCAAAAAGGGCGTGACAAGCTGCCGCATCGAGATCGACGAGGCGGACGCGCCGGAGGAGCCGATCGAGCGGCGGCTGGAACGCCTGCGGGGGCTCTATGAGCAGCGGCTGATCTCCGAGGAGGAGTACCAAACAAAAAAGGCGGAGCTGCTGGAAAAGCTCTGAAAGCGGCCGGGCGGAGTTTCCGCCCGGTTTTTCGCGCCCTTTTCCAGTGTGAAGCGGCAGCGCGAAAAAAATGTAGCGCTTTCACGCATAAAAGTCTTTACTTTCGTAAACTAAAATGATAAAATGCAGACAGTGCAAATATCATTTGTGGAGGCGATCGTTTGAATACGAAACTCAAGGACATGAACGTCGACTATCTCTTTAAAGCCATCCTCTCCCTCGAAACGATGGACGAGTGTTATAATTTCTTCGACGACCTGTGCACCGTGCCCGAGCTCAAGGCGCTCTCCCAGCGCCTCGAGGTGGCCCGCATGCTCAGCGAGGGGCGCGTCTACAGCGACATCGTCGCCAAGACGGGCGCTTCCACCGCGACGATCAGCCGGGTGAACCGCTCCCTCAACTACGGCAGCGACGGCTACAAGGTGGTCTTCGAGCGGGTGAAGGACTGATGCCCTACCACGCCTTTGCCGCCTATTACGACCGGCTGATGGAGCAGGTCGACTACCGGCGGCGCGCGCAATATTTCGATTCTGTCATCAGGCAGCATCTCAGCGTGGCCGAAAAGCCCATCCTGCTCGATCTGGCGTGCGGGACGGGAAGCCTTTCGGTCGAGCTTTCCCGCCTCGGCTACGACGTGATCGGGGTGGACGGCAGCGCGGACATGCTGTCTGAAGCTGCGTCCAAGGGCGCGGGGGAAATTCTCTGGCTCTGCCAGGACTTTTCCTCCCTCGACCTCTACGGCACGGTGGACGCGGCGGTCTGCGCGCTCGACAGCCTCAACCACATCACCGACGAGACGGCGCTCGAGGCCGCGATCGGGCGGGTGGCCCTCTTCACCGCGCCGGGCGGCGTCTTCGTCTTCGACGTGAACACCCCTTATAAGCACCGGGAAATCCTTGGGCAGAACACCTTCGTCTACGACCTCGGGGACCTCTACTGCGTGTGGCAGAACGCCACCGACGACACCCTGCTCACCGAGATCACGCTCGACTTTTTCGTGCGGGAGAAAACCCTTTACGCGCGGGAGGGGGAGAGCTTCTGCGAGCGCGGCTATTCGCACGATACGCTCGCCGGAATTCTCGACCGCGCCGGCTTCGAGCTGCTCGCGGTCTACGCGGGGGACACCTTCGACCCGGTGGGGGAGACGACCCAGCGCGCCGTCTACGTGGCGCGCCGCAGGGGATAAGAAACGGAAAGGAACTTTCAGATATGGGAAAACTGATTCGCGCCATCGCGGGGGACGGCTCGCTCGTCTGCACCGCGGTGGACTCGACCGATATCGCCGCCGAGGCGGAACGGGTCCACAGGACCTCCGCCACGGTGACGGCCGCGCTCGGGCGGCTGATGACCGCCGCCTCGATCATGGGCAGCCAGCTCAAAAACGAGGGGGACAGCGTCACGGTGCGGCTGGCCGGCGGAGGGCCCGCCGGCTCGCTCATCGCGGTGTCCGACGCGCGGGGC
The DNA here is from genome assembly GCF_057433415.1 of Anaerotruncus sp. Classification (NCBI taxonomy): domain Bacteria; kingdom Bacillati; phylum Bacillota; class Clostridia; order Eubacteriales; family Oscillospiraceae; genus Anaerotruncus; species Anaerotruncus sp. The sequence goes on from NZ_DBMDHH010000056.1 coordinate 14,931, forward strand.
AACCCGCGCGGCTACGTCGCCAACCCCGTCGTGGAAATTCCGCTCAACCGCTACGGCAAGCTGGACGTGGCGGGCGCGGTGGGCAAAAACGGCACCCTCACCGTCATCAAGGACGTGGGCCTGCCCGAGCCGTCGATCGGCTCGGTGCCGATCGTCTCGGGGGAGATTGCCGAGGACGTGACGAGCTACTACGCGGTCAGCGAGCAGACGCCGACCGTCTGCGCGCTCGGCGTGCTCGTGAACCCCGAGCTCACCGTGCGGGCGGCGGGCGGCTACCTTGTGCAGCTGCTGCCGGGCGCGGGGGAGGACACAATCGCGCGGCTGGAGGAGAACATCAACGCGGTGAAGCCCGTCTCGACAATGATCGACGAGGGGATGGGACCCCGGGAGATCATCGAAACGGTGCTCGCGGGCTTTTCCCCCGAGATTCTGGACGAGCGGGAGGTCCGTTACCGCTGCACCTGCTCCAAGCAGCGGGTCGAGCGGGCGCTCCTCAGCATCGGCCGCGAGGACCTCGAAAAGCTCGCCGAGGAACAGGAGACCACCGAGGTGGCCTGCCACTTCTGCGATAAAAAGTACACCTTTACCCGCGCGGAGCTGGAAGCCCTGCTGCGGCGCTGAAAGGAGGCCGTCGGATGGGACTGCGGAAAATCGCCGCCCTGCTGGCGGCCTGTCTTTTTTTGGCGGGGTGCGCGCCGCAGGCCGCCCCCGCGGCGGCTTCGGCCGCGGAGCCATCCGCGTCCGCCCCGGCCGGGCGCGCCGCCTCCGCCGAACCGCCGGGATCAAAATCGGAACCCGGCCCGGAACCGGGCGGGACCTACCGGCTTGATCCGCCCCGCTTTCTCGAGCGGAAGGACTGGAAGCTCTGCCCGCTGGCGGAGGACTACCTCACGCTCGACGGGGAGGCGTTTGCCGCGAAATACCCCGCCGACGCGCTGTGGGAGCAGGGGGCGTCCGGCCGCCTGCTCTTCGACGGGCGTTCCACCGCCCCGGTGATCGCGGGCATCTCGGTCGGCGACCCGTTTGAACTCGTGCGGGAGGCGTTCGGCGCGCCGCAGTTCGGCTTTGCACGGGACGACGACCGTTCCGCGCCGGGGATGAGCCGCCACATGCCCGTCTGCTACGCGGGCTACCGCACGCGGGAATTTTCCATCGCGTTTGAGGGCGAGGCGGGCGGCGAGGTCCGGTCGATCTGCATCTGCAGGCGGTATCCGCTGCCGGAGGAGCGCCGGGACATGCTCCCGGTGCTCGCAGCGCACGCACCCTGGTACGGGATCGGCGGCAACGCCGGCGACGTCGACTGGAAGCGCTGCTTCGGGGAGGACGCGCCGGTGTGGTATGAGCAGCTCGGACGCGGCTCGATGACGCTCTTCTGCGGCTACGGCTTCATTTCGACGAGCACCGGCGAGGAGGACGACTACCAGGTCTACGCCGACTACGAGGGGGATATTCCGGACATCCCGGAGGTAGAGGTCTTGAAGGCCAACTGGCCCGAGCAGCAGATTTGGGGGATCTACGACGATCTGGCGCGGGTGCGCGCTGCGGTCGCCAACCGCCAGGACTGCCTATCCCCGGACGGGAACGTCCTGGCGTTCGCGGTCAGCGACGGGCTCTATGAACAGGCGTACGTCCAGTTCCACTGGATGGACGCCTCCCGGCCCGACCGGCGGGTCCGCTTCGGGCATTTTTCCAGCGTCGCGGGGTTCCTCAGTGACCGCTACCTGCTCGAAACGAACATGCTCGGCCCGCACGTCTACGACGTGGAGGCGGACGAGATCGTCTTTTCGGAGCCGCTGGAGGACGGGCTGGGCATCCGCGGCGACCTGCGGGTCGACCAGACCCACCGCCGCGTCCTCGACGGGGAAGGCAGCGTCTGGTACGTTTACGATTTTGCGCCCGACGGCACGCTGACCTTCGAGCGGCGGATCGACCCCTGACGCATTAAAAAAGCGGCCCGCCGGATGGTAGCTACTCATAAAACAGCATCAACAATCAACTGAAACAGGGTAGCTGCCATACGGATTGCCACAAAAGCGGGTAAGAGGTCAAAGACTTC
>NZ_DBMDHH010000003.1:0-105986 GCF_057433415.1 Anaerotruncus sp.
CATGCAGTACACGGTCGACGCGAACACGCTGACCAACCGCTACTCCACGCCGTCGGTCGGCGCGGTGGAGAACCCCGCCGCCGCGCTCAAGCGCAGTGAAATCGGCGCGCGGCTTTCGCCGCGCGAGCTGCTCGACGTGGGGAAGGTGCTGCGCGCCTTCGAGACGATCGAACGGTGGCGGCGGCAGCTCGAGGGCGGGCAGACGAGCCTCTCCTACCTGCTCGATTCGGTGGTCGCTCTCCCCGACCTGCAAAAGCACATCGCGGACACGATCATCAGCGAGGAGGAGATCTCCGACAACGCGAGCCCCGAGCTCGCCGACATCCGCCGTAAAATCCGCCAGGCGGGCGCCAAGGCGCGCGAGGTCCTCGATAAGATGGTGCGCTCGGCGACCTACCAGAAGTTTTTGCAGGACAACATCATCACCCAGCGGGACGGCCGCTTCGTCGTGCCCGTCAAGCTGGAATACCGCAATGAGATCAAGGGCCTCGTGCACGACACCTCCTCGTCGGGCGCGACGGTCTTCATCGAGCCGATGGGGGTCGTCGAGGCCAACAACGAGATCCGGCTTTTGCAGGGCAGGGAACAGGCGGAGATCGACCGCATCCTCTACGAGCTCTCCGCGCAGGTGGGCGGCTGCGCCGCCAGCATCCGGGGCAGCTATGAGGCGGTCGTCGAGCTTGACCTCTACTTTGCCAAGAGCCGCCTCGCAGACGAGATGCACGCGAGCGTGCCCGCCATCAACGACACCGGCGTGGTGCGGCTCAAAAAGGCCCGCCACCCGCTGCTCGACAAGCACAAGGTCGTGCCGATCGACCTTTCGCTCGGGGAGACGTTCGACACGCTCGTCGTCACCGGCCCCAACACGGGCGGCAAGACGGTCGCGATCAAGACCCTGGGCCTGCTCACCGCGATGGCCCAATGCGGCCTCATGCTGCCCGTCGCGGACGGCAGCACGGTGCCCGTCTTCAAAAAGCTGCTCGTCGACATCGGCGACGAGCAGTCGATCGAGCAGAGCCTCTCCACCTTCTCGGCGCACATGACCAACATCATCCGCATCCTCGACGAGGCGGACGGCGACTCCCTCGTCCTGCTCGACGAGCTCGGCGCGGGCACCGACCCGGTCGAGGGCGCGGCGCTCGCCGTCGCGATCATCGAGCAGTTGCGCGCCCAGCGCGCCCGGGTGGTCGCCACCACCCACTACGCCGAGATCAAGATGTACGCCCTCAACACCGACGGCGTCGAAAACGCCTGCTGTGAGTTCGACGTGGCGACCCTGCGGCCCACCTACCGCCTGCTTACCGGCGTGCCGGGGCGGTCGAACGCCTTCGCGATCAGCGAACGCCTCGGACTGCCCTCCGACGTCATTGAGAACGCGCGCACCCACCTGTCGGGCGAGAACGCGCGGTTCGAGGACGTGGTCGCCCAGCTCGAGGGCACCCGGCAGGAGCTCGAAAAGGAACGCGCGCTGGCGGCGAGCCAGCGGGTCGAGGCGCAGCGCACCTCCGCCGAGGCGGACGAACTGCGCCGTACCGCCGAGCGGGAGCGGGAGCGCGAGCTCGAGCGCGCCCGCGTGCAGGCGCGCGGCATCGTCGAGCAGGTGAGCGCGCAGGCGGAAAAGCTGATCGACGAGCTCGACGAGCTGCGCCGCCAGAAGGACAGCGCCGACTTCTCCGAGCGCGCCGCCGCGGCGAAGGTCGCCTTTAAGGCAAACCTGCGGAAGTTGCAGGACCTCGCGGACCCCGTCACCCGCAAGAACGTGGAAAATTACGTGCCCGACCGCCCGATCAAGCGCGGCGACACCGTGCGCCTTCTCGAGCTCGGGAAGGAGGGCACCGTCCTCTCCGCGCCCGACGGGCAGGGATACCTCAACGTGCAGGCGGGCATCATCAAGACGCGCGTCCACCAGTCGGAGGTGCGCCTTGTCGACATGTCCAACAAGCGCGTCACGGTCAATAACGCCGGCGTTTCGTCGCGCGGCGTTTCCTCCAAGGCCACCCGCGACGTCAAAACCGAGCTCGACCTGCGCGGCATGACCTCCGATGAGGCCCTCGTCGAGCTCGAGCGGTTCATCGACTCGTGCGTCCTCTCGGGCGTGCCCACCGTCACGATCATCCACGGCAAGGGCACCGGCGCCCTGCGCGCCGCCGTCCAGCAGCGCCTGCGCAAGCACCGCAACGTCAAAACCTTCCGCTTGGGGACGTACGGGGAAGGGGAAGCGGGGGTTACGATCGCCGAGCTGAAGTAGCGGGAGGTACGTGTCATTGTTACGGCCTTTTCTGGAAAAGGCCTTGGCGAAAAGCTTTCCGGGGGACTTTCGAGAAAGTCCCCCGGACCCCTCAAAGCTTTATCAGGCCGGCCGCTCTGCCACGGCGCGCGCCCGACCCGTGTCGAAAGCCGTCGGAAAAGCGCGCCGCGCTTTACAGCCTGGCAAATTTATGTTATGATTTATCTCGGTACGAAATTTCATGAAGATAGATTGCGAGTGATGACTGTGGAAAAGAAAATTACCAAGCCCGGTTCCCTGACCTACAAGGGCCGCCCGCTCGTCCGCAGCGGGAATACCATCTATTACGGCGATATGGGCGACAAATACGTCGCCATGCTCCAAATCCTCAGCGAGGCCGATTTTGACGGCGAAACCCTCCCGACCAAGGTCTCCGTCCAAATCTGGTCCACCGACGAGGAGCTCCGCCCCCGCGACCGCGTCGTGAAAAAGACCGAAAAGAACAACCTCTTCGACGCGATGAATATCGCCTCCATCTGGCTTGAGCGCCAGCTCGGCGAGAAAAAAGCCTGAATGATGCTGAAAAGCCGCCGTCCCCTCCGGGACGGCGGCTTTTTTTATCGATTGGCGCTCAGTCGGATGCTCCCTGCTCAAGGTGCGGGATGTCCGTCAGTCCCAGCAGGTAATCCGTCGATACCTGGAAGTAGCCCGCCAGCTTCACAAGGAAATCCAGCGAGGCGTTCAGACTGCCGTTTTCTAGCTTGTGAAGCTGCTCGGTCGACAGGTTGAGCAGTTCCGCGATCTCTTCAGGCGATTTGTCCTCCCGGCTGCGCAGAAATTTTAATCGGTCTCCGAATGTGTCCTGGTCAAACACGTGAAGTGCCCTCCTTTGTTGTTTTAACGGTTTGTTTCCGGTTTGTCGGTCCGCCCGGCAAGATAATCTATCGATACGCCGAAATAATCGGCAATAGCGACTAACCCATTGATATGCGGTTCCTGTTCTCCGCTTTCGTAACGCTGGTACTGCCGCACGGTGATGCCGAGCAGATCGGCCAACGTCTTTTGAGGCGTTTGCTTTTTGAGGCGTAGCGCCCGGAGACGACTGCCAAAATGATTCATAAGAGCGATAACCCCCTTGACACGACTTTATTAGTCGTGTATACTAAAGGCAGAGAGGCGACCAAAAAGGTCGTATCAAAACATTCTATCACATATTATGCTGGGAGGCGAAAAACGGTGGCGGAAGATTATTTACGTCAGCTTTACAGGAACGGACTGGATTATTATGCGGGCCTGGCGGCGCATCAGCCGGGCTTTGAGGAGGTTAAGGCGCGATATGGCCGGTGCGCCCGTAAAATCCGGAGCAGGCTGACACAGAAGCAGGTTGTCTGGCTGAAATCGCTGATCGACGCGCAGTACGAAATGGAGTGTATCCACTGCGAAACCGCGTTCGCGGAAGGGTTCCGGCTGTGCGCGCGGCTGACGGGGGAGCTGAACGCGCGCGCGGTTTCAGCGCGGGATGCGGCTTCCGGTTGAACGCGCGCTACAGCTTTGGGCACGGGCCGCGTGCGCGGTGGGGCGGGGAGGCCGGCCTGATGTGTTTTCGGGGGGGTTGGGGGACATTTTCCCAAAAGGTCCCCCCAGTCCGGGGGACTTTCTCGAAAGTCCCCCGGATCAGCCGCCCAGAAAGCCGCCGTCGACCTTTAGCACTTGTCCCGTAATGAACCGTGCTTTCCCGCCGCATAAAAAGACGACGGCGTCCGCGACCTCCTCGGGGGAGCCGATGCGGCAGAGGGGCGTTTCGCCGCACAGCGCGGCGAGGGTCTCGGGGGAGAGATTGGCGTTCATCTCGGTGTCGATGACGCCGGGGGCGACGCAGTTGACGGTGACGCCCGAGGGGCCGACCTCCTGCGCGAGCGCCCGGGTGAAGCCGATGACGGCGGCCTTGGAGGCGGAGTAGTGCACCTCGCAGGACGCGCCGGAGATCCCCCAGATGGAGGAGATGTTGACGATGCGGCCGCTGTGGCGGCGGAGCATGCCGGGCAGGACGCAGCGGCAGGTATGGAACACGCCGCCCGCGTTGACGGAAAGCATCCGGTCCCAGTCGGCGGCGGTGAGGTCGGTAAAGAGCTTCTGCTGGGCGATGCCCGCGTTGTTGACCAGCGCGTCGATGTGGCCGAAGCGTTTTTCGGCGGCGGCGGCCATCGCCTCGACGGCGGCGGGGTCGGCGACGTCGGCGCAGTAGAGCTCCGCGTCGCAGCCGAGGGCGGAGAGCTCGTCCAAAAGCGAGCGGGCCGCGGCCTCGTTTTTGTGCCAGCAGGCCGCGACGGCATAGCCCTCCCGCGCGAAGGCGAGGGCGCACGCCCGGCCGATGCCGCGGGACGCGCCGGTAATCAGGACGGTCTTCATAAAGCCTCCACGGGATGTCAACGCCCCCGTCCTGCGGGCGGGGGCGTCCGTAATGTTCTAATCGTTCAGGTAGCTTTTGACCAGCATCTGGAGCAGCTCGTCGCGGTCGATTTTCCGGATGAGGCTGCGGGCGTTGTTGTGGGTCGTGATATAAGTCGGGTCCTCCGACAGGATGTATCCCACAATCTGGTTGATCGGGTTATAGCCCTTCTGGCGGAGCGCGTCATAGACCTCCGTCAGGATCTCCTTCATCTGCTGTTCCTTATCCTCATGGATCGAAAAGGATATCGTCGGCTCGTGCATGACATCACCCCTCCCTCTTACTGACCATTTTACAACAATTTTCGCCTTATGGCAAGGCGTAAACTGTATATTTCTCATATTGTATGACTTTACCCGCGCAAATATACCGCTGCGTTTTTTCAGAAAAGATGCTATAATATTCGCGTAAGGAGGCGGCGAAATGAGGTGGCACAAGAAATGGGCATATGTACTGATTGCTTTTGCGGCGGTGTATATGGCGCTCTTAATCATTTTTCCGCACAACGGAGCCCTGAAACCGTTGTATCTGCTGTTTGGCCTTGCGTGCTATGGATTTCTTATAGCTGAAACAAAAACGGATATGGAGGTCTATGAAAAGATCTTCAAAAACGGCGTCCGGGGACAGGCTACCATTGGCGCCTGTGATGAGGTTTATAATGGTTATCCACTGCTGCACGGGTTTTCCAGTCATCAATATGAGGTCTGCTTTTATCTCGGCGGGGTGCGTCGGGAATTGAAGCTGTTCGGGAGGTATTCCGACTCGCTGGGGCAGATTGGGAATGTCATCGACGTGATCTATTGGGATCAGTACCCCGACCTGATTATTTCCGCAGATGAGGCGGTACTGGCGAGTATGAAGCGGCATACGGCATATACGGGCGGAGTTTCCCTTTTTATTTTCGTTCTGCTGTTTGCGGCACTCGCGCGATAGCAATCAAAAAAAGCCCCGGTAAAACCGGGGCTTTTTTGATGCTTGGATTCAGCTGCGGATTTCGACGCCGAGGTTTGCGAGCGATTTGAGCACCCGCTTGATGGCGGCGTCGGCCTCCTCGTCGGTGAGGGTGCGGTCGTCGGCGCGCATCGTGAGGGAATAGGCGACGCTCTTTTTGCCCTCGGCGACCTGCGCGCCGCGGTAGACGTCGAAGAGGCTGACCTCCTCGAGCACCTTGCCGACCGCCTCGCGGATCGCCTTTTCGAGCGCGGCGACGGGCAGCTCGTCGTCGCAGATGAGCGCGAGGTCGCGGGTCGCGGCGGGGAAGCGGGGCAGCGGCTTGTAGCCGCGCTCGGGCGCGACGTTTTCAAACAGCACCGCCTCGTCGAGGCAGGCGACATAGGCGCGCGCGCCGATCTGGTAATTCTGACAGATTGCCGGGTGCACCTCGCCGATCATGCCGAGCTTTTGGCCGTTCACGGTGATTACGGCGCAGCGGCCGGGATGGTAGGTGGGATCGTCGGAGACGGCGGCATATTCCGCGCCCTCGACGCCCGCCGCGGAGAGCAGCGTTTCGACGACGCCTTTGAGGGTGAAGAAGTCGTGTCCCTCGCCGTAGGCGCCGATCGTGACGCAGGCGCGCTCGTCGGGCAGCTCGCGTCCCTCGACGGGGAGGTAGACGTTGCCGATCTCATAGAGGGCGGCGGCTTTGTTGCGGTTGTTGTAGTTGCGGGAGAGCACCTCGAGCATCGAGGGGACGGTCGTGGTGCGCATGACGCTGGTGTCCTCGCCGAGCGGGTTCTGGATGACGACGCATTTGCGGTAATCGCTGTCCGCCGGAAGCCCGATCTTGTCGTAGTATTTGGGGCTGATGAAGGAGTAGGTCGCGACCTCGTAAAGCCCCTGTGCGAGCAGGGTGCGGCCGAGAAGCTGCTCGAACTTCTGGATGGGGGTGTAGCGGCCGTTGGCGGTGCCGCGGATGGCGGTGACGGGGATCTTGTCGTAGCCGTAGAACCGCGCGACCTCCTCAGCGAGGTCGGCCTTGTGCGCGAGGTCGGCGCGGAAGGTGGGCGGGATGACGAATTCGCCGTCGATCCTGCATTCGAGGCGGGTGAGGATGCGGTGCATCTCCTCGACCGGCACCTCGATGCCGAGGAAGCTGTTGATCCAGTCGGGCTCCAGCTTGATGCGGCGCTCGGCGTGGTCGGAATTGTCCACGTCGATCATGCCGCCGACGACCTCGCCCGCGCCGAGCAGCTCGACGAGCTCGCAGGCGCGTTCGACCGCCGGGATGGTGGTGGCGGGGTCGAGCTGCTTTTCAAAGCGGCCGGACGCCTCGGTGCGCATGCCGAGCTTTTTGGCGGTGGTGCGCACCGACGGGCCGTTGAAGCAGGCCGACTCGAAGACGATCATGTTGGTGTCGTCCATGATGCCGCTGTATTCGCCGCCCATGACGCCCGCGACGGCGGAGGGCTTCTTCGCGTCCGCGATGACGAGCATCTCGGGGGAGAGGACGCGGTCGACCCCGTCGAGGGTCATGATCGTCTCGCCCGGCTTGGCGTTGCGGACGACGATCTTGCCGCCCTCGACATACTTGTAGTCGAACGCGTGCATCGGCTGGCCGTATTCGAGCATGACGTAGTTGGTGATGTCGACGATGTTGTTGATGGGGCGCACGCCCGAGGCGCGCAGCCGCTCCCGCATCCAGCGGGGGGAGGGAGCGATCTTGATGTTCTTGACCATCCGCGCCGTGTAGCGGGGGCAGAGGGCGGGGGCGAGCACCTCGATCGAGAGGTGGTTTTTGATGTCGTCGACGGTCGCTTTGACCGCGGGCGCCTTGAGGTCGAGAGGCTTTCCGAAGGTGACGGCCGCCTCGCGCGCGAGCCCGGTGACCGAGAGGCAGTCGGGGCGGTTGGAGGTGATCTCGAATTCGACGCACACGTCGTCGAGCCCGATCGCCGACTGGATGTCCTGCCCCGGCTTTATGTCCGGTTCCTCCAGGATGAAGATGCCGTCCTCGACCGCGTAGGGGAAGTCGTGGGTTGTGAGGCCCAGCTCGGAAAGGGAGCAGAGCATCCCGCAGGACTCGACGCCGCGCAGCTTGCCCTTTTTAATGTGGACACCGCCCGGCAGCCAGGAGTCGTGCAGGGCGGTGGGCACGTAGTCGCCCTGCCGGACGTTCTGCGCGCCGGTGACGATCTGCACGGGGGCTCCCGCGCCCACGTCCACCTGCGTGACAAACATGTGGTCGCTGTCGGGGTGGCGGACGATCTCGTCGACCCGGCCGACCACGACGTTTTTGATCTCCGCGCCCTCGCGCTCCCAGCCCTCGACCTTGGAACCGGACATGGTCATCGCTTCGGAAAACTCGTGGGGCGTGATATTGCCGACGTCGACATAGTCGGCCAGCCATTTCATGGACAGATTCATGATAAGTTACCCTCCCTTAGAATTGGTTGAGGAACCGCAGGTCGTTCTCGTAGAAGAGGCGCAGGTCGTCGATGCCGTAGCGGCGCATGACGATCCGCTCAAGCCCCATGCCGAACGCGAAGCCGCTGTATTCCTCGGGGTCGATGTTGCAGATGGAGAGCACTTTGGGATGCACCATGCCGCAGCCGAGGATCTCGATCCAGCCCTCGCCCTTGCAGAGGCGGCAGCCCTCGCCGTGGCAGGCGAAGCACTGGAAATCCATCTCCGCGGACGGCTCCGTGAAGGGGAAGTGGTGGGGGCGGAAGCGCACGACCGCCTCCTCGCCGTAGAGCCGCTTTGCGAACATCTCCAGCGTGCCCTTGAGGTCGGCCATCGTAACGCCGCGGTCGACCACGAGCCCCTCGATCTGGTGGAAGAGGGGGGAGTGGGTCGCGTCCACCGCGTCGGAGCGGTAGACCCGTCCGGGCGCGATGACGCGGATGGGGGGCTTCTGCTTTTCCATCGTGCGCACCTGCACCGGGGAGGTCTGGGTGCGCAGCAGGACGTTGTCGCTGATGTAGAAGGTGTCCTGCGTGTCGCGCGCCGGGTGGTCCTTCGGAATGTTGAGCGCCTCGAAGTTGTAGTAGTCGGTCTCGACCTCCGGGCCTTCGGCCACCGAGAAGCCCATGCCGAGGAAGATCTCCTTGACCTCTTCGAGCACCTTGGTCAGCGGGTGGAGCTTGCCGAGCGGCGCGGCCCTGCCGGGCATCGTCACGTCGAGCTTTTCGAGCGCGAGCTTCTGGTCGAGCAGGGCCGCCTTGACCGCGGCGGTGCGCTCCTCGACGAGCGCCTCGATGCCCGAACGCACCTCGTTGGCGAGCTGCCCGACCTTCGGGCGCTCCTCGGCCGAGAGCTTGCCCATCTGCTTGAGGATGACGGTGAGCTCCCCCTTCTTGCCGAGGTATTTGACCCGCAGGTCGTCGAGCGCCTTGAGGTCGCCGGCCTGCGCCAGCGCATCGGCCGCCTGCTGTCTGATCTGTTGCAGCGCGTTTAACATTGTATTTCATCCTTCCCTGTGATACTGCAAAATAAAAAGGCCGTCCGTCCGCAAAGGGACGAACGGCCGTGACGCCAGTCCGTGGTACCACCCAAATTCCCAATACAAAGAGTATTGGACACTTCTGCGCTTTTTAACGGGGCGAACCGTCGCCGCCTACCGCCCCGGGGGGGGTTGAGCGGCGCCGCTCACGGGTGAACTTCACGCAGACGCTTCCCGCGGTCCGTTTTCAGCCGGCGGCGGACCTCTCTGTTGCGGCGCGGATGCGCTACTCTCCCGATCTCAGCGTTATTCGATTAACCATCATCTTAGCATGATTGCTCCGGATTTGCAAGGGCTTTTTGAGATTTTTCTCCTCACAGGAGCATCCCGTCCTCACCGTCCTCGCAGCCGCACTCGTCGTTGTCGAGGATTTCGCCGACCCGCAGGCGGCGGGCGAGCTTCATCTCCTCCACCTGCTTGTGGATGAGCTCCTTGACCCCGCGGGGCTCGCGGATGTTCTTGAGCAGCAGCCTGGGCAGCGACTTGTCCGACGACTGCACGAGCACCGACCCAACCCGGAAGATCCGCTGCCACAGGCTGATGGTGAGGCTGATGTCCCGCACACGGTAGAGGATGACCTCCTCCTGCCGGGTGTTCAAAAGTCCAGTCTCGAGAAAGAGCCGGTCCTCCGACATCGAATATTTCGTAAAGGTGATCGGCAGTCCGCAGATGCGTTTGCGGTCCTTCCAGACCACGGCGGGTTCGGAGATTCGTTCAGCGGCCATGACAGGGCTCCTTTCTTTCGCGCAGCGCGCCCGATGGGTCCATCATAACACCCCGCCGCGAAAAACGCAAGAAGGGCAAAAAGGGGGGAGCGGCTTTGCCGCTCCCCCTCGGGTCGATCGGTTCAGGAGACCATGATCGCCATCACCATCAGGATATAGACGGCGAAATAGGCCACCACGCAGCCCACGGCGGCGATGACGACGATGGCGCGGTTGGTGCGCCCCGCGCGGGCGATCGTCTCGGTGTAGCGGCGGTCATCGAGCGTGCCCTGCGCCGCGAGCATTCCCTCACGGACGCGGGTGACCTTTTTGACCGCGTGCCGCAGGTAGAAGCGGTTGGCGAAGAGGGAGAAGACGACGCCCACGGCGAGCAGGAAATAGCGCATGTACTCCATCGCGGCGTAGGCCCACAGGTGCTGGGTGGGCTGGAACTCGCTGATGAACTCAAACATGCTCGCCCCGGCGTAGATGTCGTTCATGTGGTCGAGGGCGAAATGGACCGCCTCGGGCATGACGAAGAGGGTGGGGATCTGCGCGAGCAGGGTGATGCCCAGCAGGATGAGCCCCACCGAATACATCTTGCGGTAGAAAAAGTAGAAAAAGTTGAAGAAAAGCGCGCAGAAGTTGAAAGAAACGGGCTTCCCCTGGGAAATCTGTTTAAAGCGGGGGAGGAAGTAGCCGGAGTTCTCCCCGACATAGAGCGCGAGATCCCGCGCCGACACCCCGTCGATCTCCTCCGAGGGGTTGAGCCCGCCGAAGGCCGCGCTGTAAGGATTCTGCGCGGGCGGCGCGGCGGCATAGGGCTGTCCGCCGAAGGGGGAGAAGGGCTGTCCCTGCTGGGGCTGGGGCTGGCCCTGGGTGCCGCGGTGCAGCGGCGCGCCGCACACCTGGCAGAAAAGGCCGGTGGAGGGATTGCCGGCGCCGCACGCCGGGCAGGCGGTCCCGCCCGCGGAGCCGCCGGGGGCCTGCCCGGGGGTCTGCTGCTCGTGCGGCGGCTCCCAGGCATGTCCCTTGATATGCAGGTCGTTCAGCGCGCAGTGCCCGAGCTGCTGGTAGCACGTCCGATGGTGGGGCGCGCCGCAGACCGGGCACACGACGATGTCGTCGTCCTCCGTAAAGCGTTTGTTGCAGACGGGGCACTTTACGCCCGTATAGTTCGCCAAAAAATCAACCCCTGAATCATAAATCCATAAATAGTGCTTTCTGAATACCCATGATACAGACAATCCCCTGAAAATTCAAGAGCGTAATTGTGAACTTTTCGTGCGAACGGCTTTTCCACGGGGTTTTGCGCCGGAACCGCTTTACTTTCCCGGGAAAAAATACTATAATATTATTTCTGAGAATGACAAATGCTAGTGGAATGGAGTTGCCGATATGCTGCAATTTGAGGAGCTGCGCCTGCGGCTGGAGGGCCGCCGTGAGGAACTGGACGATCTCGCCCAGGCGATCGGATACGAGGGCCTCAAGCGCAAGCTCGCCGAACTGGAGGAGCAGACGACCGCGCCGGGCTTCTGGAACGATGTGGAACGCTCGCAGAAGAACCAGGTGGAAACCGCCCGCGTCAAGGGAAAGATCGAGGGCTGGGACAGGCTCGACGCCCTCTACGGGGACACCCTCACCCTCATCGAGCTCGCGGACGAGGAGGAGGACGAATCGGTCTACGAGGAGGCGCTCGCGGACGCCGAGAGGTTTGAGCAGGACCTCGAGACCCAGAAGCTCGCCACCCTGCTGACGGGCGAATACGACGTGAACAACGCGATCATGACCTTCCATGCGGGCGCGGGCGGCACCGAGGCGCAGGACTGGGCCCAGATGCTCTACCGCATGTACACCCGCTGGGCCGAGCGCCACGGCTATACCTATAAAATCCTCGACTATCTCGACGGCGACGAGGCGGGCCTCAAGAGCGCGTCGATCATGATCGAGGGGGAGAACGCCTACGGCTTCATGCGCTCGGAGGCGGGCGTGCACCGGCTGGTGCGCATCTCGCCCTTCGACGCGTCCGGCCGCCGGCACACCTCCTTCGCCTCGGTGGAGGTGCTGCCCGAGCTGCCCGACGACAACACCGTCGAGATCGACCCCGAGGACATCAAGATGGAGGTCTTCCGCTCCTCCGGCGCGGGCGGCCAGCACATCAACAAGACCTCCTCGGCGGTCCGCCTCATCCACATCCCGACCGGGATCGTCGTCTCCTGCCAGAACGAGCGTAGCCAGTTCCAGAACCGCGACATGTGCATGAAGATGCTCACCGCCAAGCTCGTCGAGATCAAGGAGCGGGAGCATCTGGCCAACATCAACGAGATCAAGGGGGAGCAGATGCAGATCGCCTGGGGCAGCCAGATCCGCTCCTACGTCTTCATGCCCTACACCCTCGCCAAGGATCACCGCACCGGCTTTGAAATGGGCAACATCAACGCCGTGATGGACGGCGACATCGACGGGTTTATCAACGCGTACCTCAAGGCCGCGAGCCTGGGGACGCTCGGACAGGTGGACTGAGAATAGCATTGAGGAGAGAATCTTATATGTGGGCTGTCTACGCGGTCGGTTCGGCGGTCTTCGCGGCGCTGACCTCCATCCTTGCCAAGATCGGCATCGAAAACGTCAATTCCAACCTTGCCACCGCCATCCGCACGGTGGTCGTGCTTCTTCTCGCGTGGGGGATGGTCTTCCTCACCGGCTCCCAGCACGGCATCCGCGACATCTCCCAGCGCAGCATGCTCTTCCTCATCCTTTCGGGGCTCGCCACCGGCGCCTCGTGGATGTGCTATTACAAGGCCATCCAGATCGGCGAGGTCTCCAAGGTGGTCCCCATCGACAAGTTCAGCCTCGTGATCACGATCGTGATGGCCTTCATCTTCCTGCACGAGGCGGTCAGCGTCAAATCGGTCATCGGCGCGGTGCTCATCACCGGCGGCACCCTTTTGATGGTGCTCTGATCCTGGAAAATGCCGCCCTCGGGCGGCATTTTTGCTCTCCTTCACCCCGGCGGGGCTTTAGATTTACCGCGCGCCTGTTTGCGGCCGCGGGCTTTTATCGCGTCCCTCCGGTGCGCTCTCAACGGTGGAAACGGAAGGCGCGGCGAGCTTGCCGGGCAGGAGCGCGCGGGGAAGGGCCGCCGACCCGCCGCCCGGAGCGCCTGACAGGAAAAAGCGGCCGCCAAAGGCGGCCGCTTTTGTGGATCTGGTCAGGTGTTTTCCCGGCACCACGCGGCGATCTGGGCCATGCGTTCCCGGACGCGGGCCTCGGAGCTCTGCGCGGTCGGGCGGTAGTAGCTGCGCCCGGCGAGGGAGTCGGGCAGGCACTGCATGTTGGTGAGCTTGTCCTCGCTGTCGTGCGCGTACTGGTAGCCCTCGCCGTAGTGGAGCTCCTTCATGAGGCGGGTGGGGGCGTTGCGGATCTGAAGGGGCACCGGCTCGGCCAGCATCTTCTGCGCGTCCTTTTTGGCGCTCTCATACGCCAGGTAGAGGGCGTTGGATTTGGGCGCGAGGGAGAGGTAGACGACCGCGTGGGTGAGGTTGACGCTGCATTCCGGCATGCCGATGAAATGGCTTGCCTGGTAGGCGGCCACGGCGATCTCGAGGGCGCGGCTGTCCGCCATGCCGACGTCCTCCGACGCGAAGCGGATGAGCCGCCGCGCGACATAGAGCGGGTCCTCGCCCGCCTCGAGCATCCGCGAAAGCCAATAGACGGCGGCGTCGGGGTCGCTGTTGCGCATCGACTTGTGCAGCGCGGAAATAATGTTGTAGTGCTCCTCGCCGTTTTTGTCGTAGAGCAGGGACTTCTTGCTGATGCACTGCTCGACCGTCCCGCTCGTCACCGTGACCTTCCCGTCCCGCCGCTCGCCGTTGAGTACGACCATTTCGAGGGTGCTCAGCGCGACCCGCGCGTCCCCGTTGGCGAAGGCGGCGACCATCCGCAGCAGCTCGTCGGGGAAGTCGACCTCCTGCCCGCCGAAGCCGCGCGGGTCGGAGAGGGCGCGGCGCAGGAGGGAAAAGAGGTCCTCCTCCGAAAGCGCCTGGAGGACAAAGACCTTGCAGCGGGAGAGCAGCGCCGAGTTGACCTCGAAGGAGGGATTCTCGGTGGTCGCCCCGATGAGCACGATGCTCCCGCGCTCGACGAAGGGCAGGAAGGCGTCCTGCTGGGCCTTGTTGAAGCGGTGGATCTCATCGACGAAAAGGATCGTCCGGTCGCCCATCCGCCGCCCGGTTTCGGCGCGCGCCATGACCTCCTTGATCTCCTTGATGCCGCTGGTCACGGCGGAAAAATCGATGAATTCCGCCTGGGTCCTGTGTGCGATGATCCGCGCGAGGGTGGTTTTGCCCACGCCGGGCGGTCCCCAGAAGATCATCGAGGAGACCCGGTCGCTCTCGATGAGCTGGCGCAGGACCTTGCCCTCGCCGAGCAGGTGCCGCTGACCCGCGAATTCCTCGAGGGTTTCGGGGCGCAGGCGGCTGGCCAGAGGGGCCTCGGGCTCCCGGCTTTCAAAGAGGGACTGCTGACGCATACGATCACCGCCTTTTCCTTAGTATAGCCCTTTCGCGCCGGTTTGAAAAGAGGTTACGAAAAGCCCCGCCCGTTTCCGGGCGGGGCTTTTCGCTGTCTGTGTGAGAAGGTAGAGTAGGAGTTTGTCGTAATTACGCGCCCTGCGCGGGGGTCCCGGTGGCTTTGCGCTCCTTGAGGAGCATGTTCAGGACGATGTTGAGCAGGACGCCGGAAACCACCGCGATGAAGACGTTGTTGTTGACGAACATCTTCAGGAACGGATGGAAGGAGGCGGCCCACTCGGCGCCGGTGGTGGAGAAGAAGACGGGCATCATGACGCCCAGTCCGATCGTGGTGCCGGCGATGAGGTTGCCGCGGACGTCGCGGGTCTCGGAGATGACGACGTCGATGCCGGAGAACATGATCATGCTCGCGGAGATGAGGAAGACGGCGCCGACGATCGGGCGCGGGATGCAGGCGAGCAGCATGGCGAGCTTCGGCGACAGGCCGTAAAGCAGGAACATGACGGCGGCGACGCGGGTGACGCGACGGGAAGCCACGCCGGTGGCGGCGAGGATGCCGATGTTCTGGGTGTAGCTGGTGACGGGCAGCGCGCCGAGCAGGCCGCTGCACATGCAGCCGAGGCCTTCCGCGAAGATGCCCTTATTGATGTGCTTGACGCGGTAGACCTGGTCGCAGACGGCGCAGGTCGCGGCGTAGTCGCCGATCGACTCGAACATCGAGCCGATGTAGCCGGTGAAGCCGGCGAGGATGGCGGCGAAGGTAAACACGACGGGAGAACCGGCCGCGCTGGGAATGCCCTCAAAGTTGCGGAAGGGGAAGATGGTCGGCAGAGCGAACCAATCCTCCGCAAAGACCTTGCCCCAGTCGAAGATCCCGACGATCGACGAGATGACGACGCCGATGACGAGGACCGAGATGAGGACGAAGCCCTGGGAGAGCAGGCCCTTGCCCCTGAACTTGAGGAAGAGGGCGAAGAGGAAGGCGACCGCCGCCAGAATCAGGAAGATCGGCTCGTGGGAGGAGAAGATCCAGCCCGCGGCGATCTTGCACGCGACGAAACCGATGGTCGCGACGACCGAGCCGGTGACGACGGGCGGGATGAATTTACGCAGTCTGCCAAGCACGCGGGAGAAGCCGATGACGGCCTCGAGCGCGCCGCCGACGAGGACCGCGCCCCACATTGCGGGGAAGCCGTAGGTGGCGGTGACGCCGCCCATGGCGGTCAAAACGGAGGAGGACGGCCCCTGGACGATCGGCAGGCGGTTGCCGATGGTGGTCTGGATCAGGGTGCCGATGCCCATTGCGAGGAAGCAGGTCTTGATCATGACCGGCACAACGGTGTCGGGCAGGCCCGCGAGGGAAACGAACATGCCGGCCCAGATGAAGGGGGTAAAGTCGACGAGGGTGATCTGCCAGGCGAAGAAGAGGGTCTGCCACCAGCTCTTGGGGTTCTCCTCCACGCCAATGGATACCTTGACGGTACTGTCGGGCTGTGTCTCAAAAATGGGTTGTTCCGGATTGTACATAAGCCGACTTCCTTTCCTGAAATTAGAGAAAGGGCGCCGCGAAAAAACGTTTTCATTCCCGCGGCGCCTTTGCCTCTGCTGTCTTACTAGGCGAAGCGGATGGGTTTGTCAAACCTTTTTCCGGAGTCTCAGAGCAGCGCCGCCTTGCGCTCAAAGGAGGCGATGACCTTTCCGTGACGCAGGATATAGGGGCGGGACGCACGGGTGCGCAGCGCCTCCTGGATATTGTCCGCGTCGAGGATGTTGAGGTCCGCGTCGTTGCCGACCTCGATCCCGTACTTGGCGTCGGGGTCGAAGATGCGCATCGAGTTGGTGGTCAGCATGTCGAAAATGGTCTTCGCGGTGCCGGGGGTGTTGTACTGCGCGGTATAAGCGCCCACCAGACCGTAGTCGAGCGGATCGCCGGTGCCATAGAGGTGGAAACCGTCGCAGATCGTGTCCTGCGCGGTGGCGACGTTGATTCCCATCTCTACCATCTCACGGATTCTGGTGACGCCGCGGGTGCGGGGCTCGGCGTCGATGCCCATGATCGCAAGCACCTGGGTGTTGGTGCAGATGTTCATTCCGGCCTCTTTGATGAGCTTCATAACCTTGATCGCGTGAGACTGGTTCTGGTAGGTGATCGAGGTGCAGTGGCCGCCGGTGACGCGGGGGCCCCAGCCCTTCTGGAGGGTGAGCCAGGCGGTGTATTCCAGGGAACGGTCGAACATGTCCTTCGACTGGTCGATGTGCATGTCGATGGGG
This sequence comes from Anaerotruncus sp., assembly GCF_057433415.1. NCBI lineage: Bacteria > Bacillati > Bacillota > Clostridia > Eubacteriales > Oscillospiraceae > Anaerotruncus > Anaerotruncus sp. The sequence goes on from NZ_DBMDHH010000003.1 coordinate 16,625, forward strand.
ACGTTGTACTTTTCGGCGATCTCAAAGACGAGGTCGACGTGTTTGCGGGCGAGCTCGGGGAGCCACTCGGCAGCGGGCATGCCGCCGGCGATGTCGCAGCCCATCTCCATGGCTTCCCACATGAGCTTCTCGGTGCCCTCGTTGGCGTAGATGCCCTCCTGCGGGAAGGCGATGACCTGGAGGTCGCAGATGTCCTTGGTCGCTTCCTTCGCGGCGAGGACGCCCTCGAGGCCGACGAGGTTGGCCATGTTGTCGATGTCGACGTTGGTGCGCAGCTTGGTGGTGCCGAACATGACGCACTCGCGGATCGCGCGCTCGGCGCGGGCCTTGACTTCCTCAACGGTGTAATGCCGCTTGAAGTCGTGCATGATATGGATGGAGTCCTCCAGCGTTTCGACCGAGCTCTCACGGCCCTGAAGCGCCGTGTAGGCCTTGTCGAAATGCATGTGCGTGTTGACGAACGTGGGGGCGGCGAGCATGCCGCGGGCGTCGATCACTTCGCAGTTCTCGATCCCTTCGGCGCGGATTTCCGGTTTGATCTCGAGATACTTTCCGTCGTCTCCGATCAGGATATCGGACATTCCACGCCCCACAATGTTCGCATTGCGGATGAGCAGCATAGGGGTTCCTCCTCAAATCGATTTTTCAGCGGTCTCAGGGCCGCTTTTCTACTTCATCATAGCAAGATGACGGGGTGCTGTCAAATGATTTTCTGTGAAAATTGCACTTAAAATTTGTAAAATTAAGCCGATTTTTAATAAATGCGTACACATGTTTGCGTAAACAAGAAAACAAAATCGAAAAAATCTACCAGTTTCGTGGTGAATTTGTAAAAGTTCGACGGGTCCGCGCGGTCAAAACGGCGAAATTTCGGCCGGGGGGCGTTTCGGCACAACTCCCAAATTGACAATGCGCGCGTGAGAGATTATGCTAAAAGTATGATTTGTGTAGTTTTCACGAAGGAGGCGGCTGTATGGTAACGATCCGTGAGGTCGCGCGGGAAAGCGGCGTTTCCGCGGCGACGGTTTCACACGTGCTCAACGGGACCCGGCGTGTGGAGCCGGAGACCGCGGCGCGGGTGCGCGCGGCGATTGAAAAGCTCGGATACCGCCCGCTGCGGGAATACGACCGCTACGGCCTGCGGGGAATCCGGCTGGCCGGCTTTTTCGCCCACGGCACGGGGATGTGCGCCTGCGCGGACTTCTTCGGCCTGCTGGAGCAGCGGCTGGCGGAGCATAAGATCCAGCTGGTGCTCATCGCGGCGCCGGAGACGATCCCGGACGGGGAGCTCCGCGCGCTCCAGCGGTTCCACCGGCTGAGCTTCTGCGTCGTGCACACCTCGGTGCGGGTCCCGCCGGCCAGGCGGGAGGCGCCGCCCTATGAGGTGCCGACCGTCTTCCTCAGCAGCGCGCCGCCCCCGGCGGGCAATTCCTGCGCCGTTTCCTTCGATTACCGGCAGGCGGTGCGGATGGCGCTTTCCCACCTGATCAGCCGGGGACACCGGGAGATCACCATCTTTACGAGCATCCACAACATCGACGTCACCGAGGAGATCCGCGCGGGCGCGCGGGCCCTCTTTGCCGACCGGGGGCTGGAGTACTGGCCCTCCCGCTTTTTGAACATCGCGCGGGCCGTGGAGGAGGGGAACGAGGCCGTCCAGGCGGTGGTGGACGCGCATTTCGCGCGCCATCCGGGCCTGACGGCGGTGGCCGCCGCCGGGACGTGGGCGACGGTGCACGCCGCCGCGAGCCTGCGCAGGCACGGGCTGGATTATCCGCGGGACGTCTCGCTCGTGGCGATGGGCGGGCTCTACGCGATGGAGGAGAGCCGTCCCGACCTGACGCGGGTGGATCTCGGCGCGCCCCAGCTGGCCGACGCGGTCGTCCGGGCGCTGCTCAATGAGCGGATGGACCAGAGCCGCACGCTGCTGCTCCCCTCCTTCCTGCCGGGCGGCAGCACCCGGTCGCTCGCACGCGCGCCGTCGGGCGGACCGGCGGCGCGCCCCGAGCTGCTCGAGCTTTCGGAGGACGAGCTCGGGCGCATCCGCTCCCGCCGCTTTACCGCCTGCATCGCGCTTGACGGCGCGGGCACGATGTTCTCGGAGCTCGTGCTGCAGGGGGTGCGGGAATCGCTGGCCAGCCTCGACATGACGCTGCTCGAGGTGGCGGAGGCGAAGGGGAGCGTCGGCATGCGGGACATGCAGCTCCAGGAGCTCGCGCGGCTCGCCCCCGACGCGATCATCAGCTTTTCCAACGACCAGACGGCGCTGCGCGACCGGTTCCTCGCGCTTTCGGCCGAGCGTACCAAGCTGATCCTCGGCGTGGACGTGCCGCCCGACCTGCCGGAATACGCCTACGCCACCTGTGTGGCGACCAACGAGACCGAGAAGGAGCGGCTGGCCGGCAGGCTGCTTGCCTCCGAAATGATCCGGCGGGGAAAGCGCAAGATCGGCTTCGTCTGCAACGCGGACATCAACTTCACCGCGCGCCAGCGGGACATGTCCGCGATCGGCACGGTGACGGAGGACTTCCCCCAGTTGGACATCGTCTTCCGCAAGGACTTCATCCGGGAGCAGAACGCGTTGTCGGTGGTGCGGGACGCGCTGGAGGCCCACCCCGAGACGGAGGGGCTTTACATCTTCAGCGCGGACGCGACCCTCACGGCGCAGAAATATCTGCAGTCGATCGGCCGTGAGGATATCCTGCTCGTCACCACCCAGATCAACGACGAGATCGCGCGCCTCTTCCTCATGAACCAGAACGTCATCGGCATCGTCTCGTCTCAGGCGTACGAGATGGGCCGCTACCTGGGGCTCGCCGCCGCGAGCAGCCTGCTCGGCAAGCACCTGCCCTCCTATGTCGTCGTGGAGCCGGTGCTGATCACGGCCGGCAACCTCGAAAAATCGTGGGTGCGCACGGCGCGCCGCCGCCCGCCCACGAAGAAATAGAAAACACCCGGGCCCCCGGCCGACGCCGGGGGCCCGGGTGTTTTATGCGGCTGTGGGAAAAACTCCAAAAACAAGGAAAGCGCCGGGAGAAATCCCCGGCGCTTTCGTGCGTTCTAGAGCTGTTCGGCAAGAGGGAAGGCGAGCGTCCCGAGCGCCCCTTCGCCGTCGAAGGGGAGGGGCCGGGGCGGACCCGCCGCCGTGAGGGCGGGGTTCTCCCGCGCTTCGGCGAGCAGCGCCTCCGACGCCCACAGCGTTTCGATGTGCGCCGTGTCCTCGATGAGCACTGCGCGGAACGGCCCGGCGGCGCCGCAGGTGTGCAGACAGGCGAGCAGGGCGGAGCGGTCGTCGGGCATCACGCAGGGCATCCGCATGCCCGCCGGGTCGCGGCAGGTCAGCCCGTTCACGTAGATCGGCGTGAAGTCGATCTTGCCCCGCAGCCGCTCGGTGATGAAGTCGGCGTTGCCCATGCCCGCCGCGTTGCCCGCCGAATGGGCGGTCAGATCGAGCACCGCGAGGCGCGCGGCGTGCGGCGGGCCGACGCCGAGCTGCACCGAGCGCCCGGTGACGTTCGGGTCCATGCCCGCGCCGCTCAGTTCCTTGCCCATCCGGCGCACAAAGAGCGCGTCGAGCGGGTCGAAGGGGATGCGCGGCATGAGAGCTTTGGCCTGTTCAAGCAGTTCGGGCTCCCGCAGGGGAATCCGCTCCGCGGGGATCGCCTCCACGACGCGCAGCCGGTGGCAGGCGTTCTCCACGAGCGCCACCCCGAAGGCGACGCGCGCGTTTTGCAGGATGACCCGTCCGCATTCCCAGATGTTTTCCGCCATATGGGAGAAGCCCGCGCTGTGGCAGAGGTCCGCGCCGTACCGCTTGCCGAGCCCGACGACGAGCATCTTCATGACGCCGCTTTCCACCCGGCCGCGAAAGTCGGTGTGGGGCTTCACGCGGCCGACCGGCACGATCCAGTCGGCTTCGGCCGCGAGCCGGTCGATGCGCACGGGGACGCCGTCCGCCCGGCGGCCGACCTCCACCGTGTCCATGCAGGAGCGCACCGGCGCGCCAACCGTCTCTTCGGTGACGCCGTAGCGGGCGAGCAGCGCGCGCTGCCCCTCCGCAGTCGCGCCCCCGTGGCTGCCCATCGCGGGCACGAGGAAGGGGAGGGCTCCGCGCGACCGCACCGCTTCGGCCAGGGCGCGCAGAATCTCAGGGAGCCGGTCGATCTGCCGGCTGCCCGCCGTGAGGGCCACCGTGTCCCCCGGGCGAAGGCGTTCGAGCACGCCCGCCTCGCAAAGGGTGCAGCGCACCGCCTCCCCGGCGTCGGGGACCTCCGCGCGGTCAAACCGCTGGCACAGGGGGAAAAAGCGGGGGAGCGCGGTCCCCCGCAGGATCTCGCCGTAGACGTCCATGCCGTTCCTCCGTTCCGGTAAAAAAATCCCCGCCGCGGCCGCGGCGGGGACGGGTTCGTTCAGGATTCCTTTTCCTGCACGATCGCTTCCATGTCCTCGAGGGAGTTTTCGATGTGCTCGGTCATCAGCGCGACGCCCGCCTCGACGTCGCGCTTTTCAAACGCGCCGATCAGGGCCTCGTGGGTGGTGATCGCATGGTCGGCGTTGTCGGGCAGCAGGTAGGTCTGCACACGGTAATCCACGATGCACTCCGCGATGATCTTCTCCATCCGGATGAGCAGCTCGTTGCCGCTCGCCTCGGCGATCTTGTGGTGGAGCTCCTCGTCGTAGAAGGCCATCTTGACATAGTTGCGCGCCTTGGCGCTCTGCATGAAGAGGTCGTGGATCACCCGCAGCTGTTCGAGCTGCCGGTCGCTGATCCGCTGGATGGCAAGCCGCGTGGTCATCGTCTCGATGCCCATGCGCACCTCCATGATGCTCGTCAGACGCTGGCCGTGCTCCTTAAACCAGCAGGCCACACAGCTGTCGTCGGTGCGCTCGCTGGGGACCCCTTTGAAATAGGCGCCCTTGCCGCGCTTGACGTCGATCATGTCGATGGCCTGCATCATCCGGTAGGCCTCACGCGCGGTCGAACGCCCCACGCCGTACATCTCGCAGATTTCCTTTTCCGTGGGCATCTTGTCGCCCACGGCGACGTTTTGTTCAACGATGTAGTCCTTCAGGTTGTTGATCACCTGATCGACGATCGAAATCCGTTCGATCGGTTTCATCGTTCCCACCACCTTCATCGCGCTCGCCGCCTCCCGCCGTCCGTTCCTGTCCTATCATCCGACAACCGGGAGGGGGTTTATCCGCCTCCATTATAACACCCGCATTCCCTTTCATCAAGCCTCGGCAGGGAAATTGTGGCTATTTCATGACGCGCGCGAACTCCTTGCGGATCTGCCGCTGGAGCCCGGGCTCATCGATGCCCACGTTGGTGAAGATAAAGTCGAGGACCGCTTCGAGGGTTTCTCCGGTCGGTTCGATGCCCAGGTCGGAGATGCAGGTCGGGGTGCCGAGCTCCTTCAGGAAGCGGATGTTCTTTTCGATGTATTCCTCCGAGTAGCCGTTGACCGCGAGCTGTACCGGGATGCCCGCCGAGACGATCTCGCCGTGCAGGAGCCTGGCGCGCTGGGGCTTATAGAGCTTGCTCACCGCGTCGTAGAGGCCGTGCGCGATCGCGAGCTGCTTGCTGCCGCTTGAAAGCTGGGAGGTGAGCCCGGTCAGCGCGAGGTTGGTGAAGAGGATGTCGTCGACGACCGGGGTGAGGCGCTTGGCCGCCACGTCGCGCACGCTTTCGGCCGCGTCGGCAAAGTACTTCTCGGTGTTCGACTTGGCCACCTGGAGCGCCGAGACGGGCATGATCGTGATGTCCCAGCCCTTGACGAAGCGGATGCTGAAGTCGATCTCGGGGTATTTGGCCATCGCGTCCGCGATGCCCGCCGCGAGCATCCGCGAGGGGGAGCGGCGGGAGAGCAGTTCGGTGTCGACCAGCACGGCGCCCACCGGCTGGCTGCAGTATTCGTTGCAGTCGGGCGTTCCGGTGTCGTCATATTTGATGCAGACGGTCGCGTAGCAGGCGCAGGTCGCCGCCGTCGTCGGCACTGTGACGACCCGCACGCCCAGCCGGTCGGCCGCGAGCTTGGAGGCGTCCATGCATTTGCCGCCGCCCACGCCGATGACCAGTTTCGCGCCGTATGTACGCGCGTCGGCGACGATCGAACCGACCGTCGTCTCGCTGCAGAAGCCGGAGAAGGGGTGGACCTTGTACTCCACGCCGGATTCCCGCAGGCCCTTTTCCACGTCGGGTCCCGCGATCTCCCACGCGGTGCGCCCCGCGACGACGAGCGCCCGGTCGGCGAAGAGCTTCGCCTCGCGGCCCGCCAGCGCCGCCGCGCCCGGGGTCTGGATGTATCTGCCGGCGCCGAGGATGATCTGGGCTCCGTCTCTCATTGAAACCAACTCCTTTTATTGTTTGCCGTCCGGGCTGAGCCCGAACACCTGAATGGCCGTTTTGGAAAAGATCTGTTCGAGCGCCGCCCCGCTTTTGACGGCGCGGCGGTATTTGAGCAGCTCCCCGGCGGCCTGGACCGGCACGTCGGTGGAGAACATCAGCTTGTCGGGGGGCAGCTCCGCGAGAAAGCCCTCGATCCCCTCGATGCCGACGCCGCTCGGTTCGAGCCAGACGTGGTCGAACGCCTTCGCGAGCTGCATGGCCTGCACGGTGAAGAAATCGGAGCCCGCGTGGGCGATCACCGTTTTGACGCCGGGGAAGTCGCGCACGAGGGGGTAGAGGCGGGCGGGGTCCGCAAAGGGGATTCCCATGCCGGTGTGCACCATGACCGGAATGCCGAGGGAGCGGGCCGTCTCGTAGACGGTGCGCGCGTCGCGGCTCATGAGGTCGACCGCGTGGCCGTTGGGGGTCAGCTTGACGCCGACGAACCCGAGCTCCCGCACACAGCGGCGGACCTCCTCATAGTAGTCCTCCGGCGTGTAGTGGGGGCTGAGGGAGGCCATGCCCCAGAAGCGCCCCGGATGGGCGAGGCAGAGGCGGCGGATGCGGTCGTGGGCTTCGCGGGCATCGGCCAGGTAGGGGCGGGTGATGCAGGGCTGGACGATGCCGCCGTCGATGCCGTTCTCCGAGAAGGTGCGCAACAGGAGCTCTTCGGTCACTTCAAAGTCGTAGACGCAGTCGCGTCCGAGATGGCAGTGGGCGTCGAGTATCATAGGCGTCCTCCGTTGTAATTGGTTGGATATAAGGTTGTCTGATATCTGCACTCATTATAGCAACGCGCAAATGGCGTGTCAAGGGGGTAAAATGTATTCTATCGACAAAAAATATCCACTAATTTTAATGATTTACGACAAATCTTCCGAATGGTGATTGACATGCCTTTGCAGCATGAATATAATGGAGGCAAGATGTCAGATAACATTATAACCCGATAAGCAATGCGGGGCGCTGATGTCAAACAGAATTTAGGAGGAACGCAGCATGACGAGAAAAGAGTTTTCCGAGAAATACGGGCAGATTCTCCTGCCCCTGGTGACCCCCTTCGACGAGAAGGAAGAGATCGACTACAAGGTCTATGAGGATCTGATCGAATACCTCATTAAAAACGACCTGTGCGACTCCCTCATCGTCACCGGCACCACCGGCGAGGCGAGCCTCTGCACCTTCGACGAGCGCGTCAAGCTCATGGAGACCGCCGTCCGCGTCAGCGCCGGCCGCAAACCCGTGATCGCCGGCACCGGCTGCGCCTCCACCAAGGAGACCGTCGCCCTCACCAAAAAGGCCGAGGAGCTCGGCATCGACCTGTGCATGGTCGTCTGCCCCTTCTACAACAAACCCACCCAGCCGGGCGTTTACAACCACTATAAGACGATTGCCGAGAGCGTCGGCGTCAACATCCTGCTCTACAACATCCCCATCTTCGTCGGCATCAACATCGACGCCCCCACCGTCCATGAGCTCGCCAAGATCCCCAACATCATCGGCATTAAGGACGAGGCGGGCATCAATCCGACCCAGGTCACCGACTACTTCCTCGCCACCGAGGACGTCAACCCCGAGTTCGTCATCTTCAACGGCGACGACATCATGCTGCTGCCCACCATCGTGCAGGGCGCCATGGGCATCGTCTCGGGCGGCGCGCACATCTTCGGACACGAGATCCGCGCGATCATGCAGGCGTTCGCCGCCGGCGAAAACGAGAAGGCCAAGGAGCTCTTCGTCCCGCTCTACCGCTTCTGCAAGAGCTGCGGACAGAACGGCCGCATCCTGCCCAACTCGATCATGCGCCCGGCCATCGAGCTCGTGACCGGCATCAAGGTCGGCCCCGCCAGAAGCCCGCTCGCCCCCATCACCGACGAGGAGAAAGCGGTCCTCGTGGACGTGCTGAAAAAGGTCGGCAAGCTCTCCTGATCCGATGTGATTTTGGCCCCGCGGAGGCGGGGCTGTGGAAAGAGAACAAGTAACGGGAGGAAAGAAAATGAAAAAGCATCTTGCAATCCTACTGGCAGTGATGATGGTGGCGGCCATGCTGGGCGCCTGCGGCGACACCGCGGCGGCCCCCGCCGCCCCGAGCCAGGACGCGGCCCCCGCCGCCTCCGCCGAGCCCGCCCCCGAGGGCGACGCCGCTCCAGCCACCGACGGCGAAATCCTCATCGGCCTGAGCTGCGCGCTCACCGGAAACTTCCCGCTGGCAGGCCAGCGCACCCGCGAGGGCGTCGACCTGGCGCTCGAGGAGATCAACGCGGGCGGCGGCGTGCTGGGCAAGAAGCTCGTCTATACGATCGAGGACGACCAGAACACCCAGACCACCGCGGTCAACGTCGTCACCAAAATCCTCACCCAGGACGTCGCGGCGGTCATCGGCCCGCACACGAGCGGCAACGCCATGGCGACCAACGAGCTCTATAAGAACGCGCAGGTGGCCTTCCTGACCGGCGGCACGAGCCCCAAGCTCGAGGAGGCCGGCAACCCGTACATGTTCCGCTGCCGTCCCGCTGACACGATCAACGGACAGGTTGCCGCCAAGTTCGCGATCGAGAAGCTCGGCGCCACCAAGATCGGCATCTCCTTCAACAACAACGACTTCGGCACCGGCGGCCGCGACGTCATCATCGCCTACCTGGAAGAGGCGGGCGTGCCCTACGTCGCCGTCGGCCACAACGCGGGCGACAAGGACCTCACCGGCCAGATCATGCAGCTCAAGAGCGAGAACGTCGACTGCATCATCTCCTGGACCGACGACGCGGAGGTCGCCCTGACCGCCCGCCAGCTCTATGAGCTGGGCGTCGAAGTCCCGGTCATCGCCTCCGCCGGCGTCGTCATGGACCAGGTGCTCAACCTGCTCGAACCCGAATATGTCGAGGGCTGGTACTCGGTCACCGACTTCGTCTCCACGAGCAACGACCAGATCACCGCGGACTTTACCAAGAAGTTCACCGATAAGTACGGCTACGCCCCCGAGCTCTATGCCGCGACCTACTACAGCGCGACCTACGTGCTCGCCGACGCGATCGAGCGCGCCGGTTCCGACGACCCGCAGGCGGTCCGCGACGCGCTCGCGGCCACCGAAGGCCTCACCCTCCCCGAGGGCAGCTACAAGTGCGACGACAAGGGCAACCTGCTCCACGGCTGCGTCATCGCGCAGATCCTCGACAAGGTGCCCACGATGGTCGAGTACGTCGACCTCAACAGCTGATCGGACCATGTGAACCTCTCCCACGCGCCGGGGGCGCTGCGCGGGGCCGCCAGGCGGCGGCCCCGCGGCCCCCTTCTCCATGCAGAATACGGCTGTTTTGCGCGCGCCGCTGACAAAACAGCAACGAATACAGGGGTGAAAGAATGACAGCCGAAATCATCGTCCAATTGATCGTCAGCGGGTTGGCCCTCGGATTTATCTACGCGCTCGTCTCAATCGAGTACACCATCATCTTCAACGCGACCGGCCTGCTCAACTTCAGCCACGACAAGCTCATCATGCTCGGCGCCTACGTCTTTGCCGGACAGTTCGTCGTCCGCATGGGCGCCGCGCCCGCGGTCGCCGTCATCGCCACCGTCGCCACCATGTTCCTCTTCGGCGTGCTCGTGGCAACCGGCATCTTCAATCCCTTGCGCAACATGGCGTCCCCCGTCTTCGCCGTCATCGGCACCGTCATCCTCGGGCGCATCCTCACCGAGTCCGCCCGCGTGATCTGGGGCGCCACCCCCTTCACCGTCCCCGGCTTCCTCAAGGGGATCGTCAAGGTCGGGAACATCGTCATCCCCAAGGCGAACATCGCCATCATCCTCGTCTCCGCGATCATCGTCACCGCCCTGCAGGTCTTCTTCAAGACCACCAAGATGGGCAAGGCGATGCGCTGCGTCCAGCAGAACAAGACGGCCGCGACCCTCATGGGCATCAACGTGACCGCCAACATCAACCTGACAATTGCGCTCAGCGCGGTGATCTGCTCCGCCATCGGCATCATGGTCATCCCGCTCTTCACCATAGACCTCACGATCGCCAACATGATCGGCCTCAAGGGCTTCGCGGCCGGCGTCATCGGCGGCTTCGGATACCTGCCCGGCGCGATCGCCGGCGGCATCTTCATCGGCATCCTCGAGAACCTCAGCACGCTGATCATCCCGACGCTCTATAAGGACTGCGTGGCCTTCGTGCTGCTGATCGTCTTCCTGCTCGTGAAACCGTCCGGCCTGCTCGGACACAGACGCTAGGAGGGGCCGGATATGAAAATCGTAAAACGTGTTTTATTGGCCGTGCTCCTGGCGGTGCTCATCGTCTTCCCGATGAGCTACGACAACGCCTATGTACATATCCTGCTCAGCCAGACGCTCGTCAACATCGTCATCGTCATGGGCCTCAACTTCATCACCGGCCTCACCGGGCAGATGAACCTCGGCACCGCCGGCATCATGGCGCTGGGCGCCTACATCGCCGCGCTGACCAGCACCCGCCTGGGCACCTCGCCCTGGATCGGCTTTCTCCTCGCGATCGTCATGGGCGTCGCAATCGGCTGGGTGCTCGGCTATCCGAGCCTGCGCCTCAAGGGGGTCTACCTCTCGCTGACCACCATCGGCTTCAGCGAGATCGTCCGCCTCGTGCTCACCAACTGGGTCGAGCTCACCGGCGGCACGATGGGCGTGCAGGGCGTCCCGCACATCAACCTCTTCGGCTATGTGCTCGACACCTCCCGCAAGGTCTACTACCTCTATCTCGTCGTCGTCATTCTGCTCGCCTTCACCGCGTGGCGCATCGTCCATTCCAAGTGGGGCCGCGTGTTCAAGGCGATCCGCGACAACGTTGAGGCGGTCGAGGCGTGCGGCATCGACATCGCCAAGCTCAAAATTCAGGCGTTCACCCTCGCGACCGTCTTCGGCTGCCTCGGCGGCGCGATGTACGCCTATCTGATGGGGTACATCAACCCCACCACCTTCACCACCGACCTGTCCGCCAACTATCTCATCATGATGATGCTCGGCGGCATCGGTTCGGTCGTCGGCAACATCCTGGGCGCCACGATGATCACCCTGCTGCCCGAGATGCTGCGCTTTTTGGGAACCAACTACTGGCTCTATTTCAGTATCATCGCCCTGCTCTTCGCGATCTTCCTGCCCAACGGGCTCGTCTCCCTCTTCACGAAGGAGAACCGGCTGGGGATGTTCTGGATGGCCAAAAAAGAAAAGACCGGAGGGCGCAGATGATGGAACCTGTCTTGAAGCTGGAACATGTCACCAAACGGTTTTCCGGGCTGGTCGCCGTCAACGACCTGTCGCTGGAAATGCCCAAAAACTGCATCCATTCCCTGATCGGTCCCAACGGCTCCGGAAAGACCACCACCGTCAACATGATCACCGGCGTGCTGCCGGTGAGCGACGGGACGATCTTCTACGGCGATACCCAGATCAGCGGCAAGCCGGTCTTCCAGATCGCCCGGCTCGGCATCGGGCGCACCTTCCAGAACCTCAAGCTCTTCAGCTCGATGAGCGTGCTCGAAAACCTCATGATCGGCGCGCACCAGATGACCAGGATCGGGCTCATCCAGTTTCTGGTCGACCTGCGCGGCGAAAAACGGGAGGAGAAGCTGCTCATCGAACGCGCCGAGGAGGTCCTGGAGGAGATCGGTATGGCCGACCTGCGGCATGAGAAGGTCAAGAACCTCGCCTACGGCAAGCAGAAAATGACCGAGCTCGGGCGCGCGCTCATGATGAAGCCCGACCTGCTCATCCTCGACGAGCCGGCCGCGGGGCTCAACCCCTCCGAACGCCGCGAGTTCGTCGATATCCTGCTCAAGACCCACGAGAAGGGGATCGACCTCTTCCTCATCGAGCACAACATGGACGTCGTCATGAACATCAGCACCAAGATCACCGTGCTCAACTTCGGCGCGAAGATCGCCGAGGGCAACCCCTATGAGATCCAGAACAACGACGAGGTGATCCGCGCTTATCTCGGCGACAAGTATAAGCCGGTGGACCTCCCGCCGGCGGTGGAGGGTTAGGCTTATGGCTATGCTGAAGGTAAACGGGATCAACGTCTTCTACGGCAACGTGCAGGCCCTCTTCGACGTGTCCATCGAGGTGGGGGACAACGAGATTGTCTCGATCATCGGCGCCAACGGCGCCGGCAAGACCACCCTGATGAAGACGATCATGGGCATCAACCGCCCCGCCAAGGGGGATATCACCTATAACGGCGAAATCATCAGCAACCTCAAGGCGCACCTCGTCGTCGGGCGCGGCATCGTCTACATCCCCGAGGGCCGCGAGGTCTTCCCGCAGATGAGCGTGCTCGAAAACCTCGAGATGGGCGCCTTCTGCAAGAAGTACTCCAAGGCCGAGCTCGACCGCCACGTCGAGGAGGTCTACGAGCTCTTCCCGCGCCTCAAGGAGCGCGCCAGGCAGCTCGCGGGGACCCTCTCGGGCGGCGAGCAGCAGATGCTCGCGATCGGCCGCGGCATGATGAGCGACCCCAGGCTGCTCATGTTCGACGAGCCGAGTCTCGGGCTCGCGCCCGTCATCGTCGACGAGATGTTCGACGCGATCGTCAAGATCAACCGCACCCGCAAGACCCCGGTGGTCATCGTCGAGCAGAACGCGTTCATGGCGATGTCCATCTCCGACCGCACCTACGTGCTCGAGGTCGGGCACATCGTGGGCAGCGGCCCGAGCCAGGAACTGCTGAACAGCCCCGACATCAAAAAGGCATACCTCGGCGGCTGACGGAAGAGAGAAGCTGGCCGCGGCGGGGCCCGCGCGGGCGCGCGGGCCGGCCGCCGGGCCGTTTCCCAACGGCGGCCGGCGGGAAACCGCGGGATTTTCCCGCTGCAAATCGGGATTTTCACACTTTGCGCGGGACGCGCGGCATGTTAGAATGGTCCGGAGGATGCGTTTCATCCCGCCGGGCTTCCGGCGCGGGAACGGGTTTTGCGCCGGTTGGGCCGCTTTAATGTCTGACAATCTGATGAGTAAGAAGGGAGTCGGGACGACTATGAAACTGGTAAGGGTGCTCCACGAGGGCCGCGCGCGCTACGGAAAGCTCTGCGGCGAACGGGTGGAATGGCTGGACGGCTCGGTCGCGGAGGGGTTCACCCCGGCGGAGGGCGGCGCGCCGCTCTCCGGGGTGAAGCTGCTCGCGCCGGTCGAACCCACCAAGGCGGTCTGCGTGGGACTCAACTATATGGACCATATCATCGAATCGAATGAGAAGGTGCCCGAGACGCCGGTCATCTTCATGAAGCCCGCCACCGCGGTCATCGGGCCGGGGGAGGCGATCGTCTATCCGCCGCAGTCCAGGCGGGTCGACTACGAGGGGGAGCTCGCGATCGTCATCGGGAAACGCGCCAAAAACGTCCCGGAGGACGCGGCGGGGGAGTATATCCTCGGCTACACCTGCGCGAACGACGTGACCGCGCGCGACCTCCAGCCCTCCGACGGGCAGTGGACCGTGGCGAAGGGGTTCGACACCTTCCTGCCGCTCGGCCCCTGCGTCGACACCGACGCGGACCCCGCGGACCTGCCCATCCGCACCATCCTCAACGGCAGGGTGGTGCAGGACTCCAACACGAAGCACCTGCTCTTCAAGCCGCGCATGATCGTCAGCTACATCTCGGCGGTCATGACCCTCGAGCCGGGGGACGTCGTCCTGACGGGGACCACCCTCGGCATCGGGCCGATGCGGCCGGGGGACCGGGTCTCGGTGGAGATCGGCGGGATCGGCAGGCTGGACAGCGTCGTGAGCGCGCCGTAAGACACGGAACGCAGAGGCCGCCGGCAGTCCCGACGGCCTCTTTTGCTTGAAAACTCAAATCGGATAAAGGGGAAATAGCGCAGATGAATATTTTCGTGTGCATCAAACAGGTCCCCGGGACCAACAAGGTGGACATCGACCCGGTGACCGGCACCCTCAAGCGGGGCGGGGTGGATTCCAAGATGAACCCCTACGACCTCTACGCGCTCGAGACCGCCCTGCGCCTGCGGGAGCGGTGCGGCGGGAAGGTGTCGGTCGTCAGCATGGGGCCGCCGCAGGCCGAGACGGTCATCCGCGAGGCCTACGCCATGGGCGCGGACGAGGGGGTGCTCCTCTCCGACCGGCGGTTCGGCGGCGCGGACGTGCTCGCCACGAGCTACGCCCTCTCGCAGGGGGTGCGCAGGCTCGGCGAGTTCGACCTGCTCCTCTGCGGCAAGCAGACGACCGACGGCGACACCGCCCAGGTCGGGCCGGAGCTGGCCGAGTGGCTCGGCATCCCGAGCGTCTCCAACGTGCGGAAGATCCTCGAAATCGGGGAGGACGGCGTTTCGGTGGAGATGGATATGCCCGACGACGTCGAACGGGTGAGGGTGCGGTTTCCCTGCCTGCTCACCGTCGACCAGGACATCTTCCAGCCGCGCCTGCCCTCCTACGTCAAAAAGACGGAGAGCGCCGGGCGGCCGGTGGAGATTCTCACGCTCGACGAGATGGAGGACCGCGAGGAAACCCACTACGGCCTGAACGGCTCGCCCACCCAGGTGCAGCGGATCTTCCCGCCCGCGGTGAACGACCGCCGGGAGCTGTGGAAGGAGGAGGGGGAGGCCCTCTCCGACCGGCTCTACGCGCTGCTGCGCGACAAAAAGTTTGTGTAAGGAGGCCCCGTTATGCCGAGGCTGGTGATTCATCAGGAGAAAATCCCCGACCCCCGCGCGCTGGCGGCGCTCTGCCCCTTCGGCGCGCTCGAGGAGCGGGAGGGGCGCGTTTCGGTCAACGCGGCCTGCAAGATGTGCCGCATCTGCGTCAAGAAGGGCCCCGCGGGCGCGGTCGAATACCTCGAGGACGCGCCCGCCCCCGCCGTCGACAAAGCGGCGTGGCAGGGGGTGGCGGTCTACGTCGACCATGTCGACGGGCGGGTTCATCCCGTCACGCTCGAGCTGATCGGCAAGGCCCGCGAGCTGGCCGCCAAGGCGGACCAGCCGGTCTACGCCCTCTTCATCGGGGAAAACGTTGCCGGTTCCGCGCGGGAGCTGCTCCACTACGGCGTCGACCGGGTGTTCGTCTACGACGCCCCCGCGCTCGCGCGCTTCCGTATCGAGCCCTACGCCAACGTCTTTGAGGACTTCGTCAAGGCGGAGAGGCCCGCCGCCATCCTCGTCGGGGCCACCCCCGTCGGGCGGCAGCTCGCCCCCCGCGTCGCCGCGCGGCTGCACACCGGCCTCACCGCCGACTGCACCGTGCTGGATATGCTCGAAAACACCGACCTCATCCAGATCCGCCCCGCCTTCGGCGGCAACATCATGGCGCAGATCGTCACCCCCAACCACCGCCCGCAGATGGCGACGGTGCGCTACAAGGTGATGGACGCGCCCACGCGGTCGGAGGCCCCGTCGGGCGAAATTACGGAGCGGGCGGTCACGCCGGCCATGCTGGAAAGCGGCGTGACGGTGCTCGGCGTCACCCCCAAGGAGCCGGAACAGTTCATCGAGGGGGTCGACGTGCTCGTCGCGGCGGGCCGCGGCGTCAAAAAGGAGGAGGACCTCGCGCTGCTCGAGGAGCTCGCGGAGCTGCTCGGCGGGCAGCTCGCCTGCACCCGCCCGCTCGCCGAGAGCGGCTGGGTGGAGGCCAAGCGCCAGGTGGGACTCAGCGGGCGCACCGTGCGCCCCCGGCTCATCATCACCTGCGGCGTCTCGGGAGCGGTGCAGTTTGTCGCGGGGATGCAGGGCGCCGACCTCATCGTCGCGATCAATCAGGATGAGAAGGCGCCCATCTTCAAAACCGCCCACTACGGGCTGGTGGGGGACCTCTATGAGATCGTGCCCCGCCTCATCGAACGGATCAAGGCCGCCAAGGGGGTGCTGGTATGAGCTATAAGCAGATGACCGCGGCGGATATCGCCGCCCTGCGGGAGCTGATCGGGGACGACGAGCGCGTCTTTGCGGGGGAGGAAATCCACGAGGACTACAGCCACGACGAGTTGAGCGGAACCGTCCACTATCCCGACGTCGTGCTGCGGGTGCTCTCGGCGGAGGAGGTGTCCGCCGTCATGCGCTACGCCTCCCGTGAGCACATCCCCGTCACCCCGCGCGGCGCGGGCACCGGTCTCGTCGGCGCGGCGGTCGCCGCGGAGGGCGGCATCCTGCTCGACATGAGCCTCATGAACCGCTTCCTCGAGCTCGACGAGGACAATTTGACTCTGACCGTAGAGCCGGGCGTGCTGCTCATGGAGATCTACGCCTATGTCGAGGAGAAGGGCTTTTTCTACCCGCCCGACCCGGGCGAAAAATCCGCCACGATCGGCGGTAACGTCAGCACCAACGCGGGCGGCATGCGCGCCGTCAAGTACGGCGTCACCCGCGACTATGTGCGCGGGTTGGAGGTCGTGCTGCCGAACGGGGAGATCGTCACGTTCGGCGGCAAGGTCGTCAAGAACAGCTCGGGCTATTCGATGAAGGATCTGATCGTCGGCTCGGAGGGGACCCTCGGCGTGGTCACCAAGATCATCCTCAAGCTGCTGCCGCTGCCGAAGCGCACCGTCAGCCTGCTCGTGCCCTTCCCGAGCCTGCGGGACGCGATCAACACCGTGCCCCTCATCGTCCGCTCCAAGGCCGCGCCCACCGCGGTCGAATTTATGGAGCGGGAGGTCATCCTCGACGCCGAGCAGTACCTCGGCAAAAAGTTCCCCGACCACTCGGCCGACGCCTACCTCATCCTCAAGTTCGACGGCCCCTCGCTCGAGCAGATCGAGCGGGACTACGAGGGGGTCGCCAAGCTCTGCCTCGAGCAGGGCGCGCTCGACGTGCTCATCTCCGACACCGAGGAGCGGGACGAGTCGATCTGGAAGGCGCGCGGCGCCTTCCTCGAGGCGATCCGCGGCTCGACCGACGAGATGGACGAGGTCGACGTGGTGGTGCCGCGCGGCAGCATCAACCGGATGGTCGCCTACATCCACGCCCTCCAGTCGGAGCTCGGCGTGCGCATCAAGAGCTTCGGCCACGCGGGGGACGGCAACCTCCACGCCTACATCCTGCGGGACGGCAGGGAGGAGGACGAATGGCAGCGCATCCTGCACCTCGCGATGGAGAAGATCTACGCCGAGGCGAACGTCCTGCGCGGGCAGGTGTCGGGCGAGCACGGCATCGGCTACGCCAAGCGCCCCTACCTGCGCGAGTCGCTCGAGCCGCAGGTGCTCGAGCTCATGCGCGGCGTCAAACGCGCCTTCGACCCCGAAAACATCCTCAATCCGCACAAGGTCTGCGGCCTCTGACAGCCGCGCGAAAAGGCAGCCCCGGAACCAGATGGTTCCGGGGCTGCCGCTGTTTTGGGTTCAGGCGCCGTGAAGCAGGCTGGGCTGCGCGGCGAGCAGCTTCGGCAGCGCCTCCCCGACCGACTGCGGGGTGAGCGCGGGAAGCCGGAGGCGCGTTTCGTCCGCGGGCCGGAAGGCGCCGGGCATGTGGAAGTAGTTGAGCCGCCAGCGGGGCAGGGGCGGGAAGGAGGCGAGCAGTTCCCTGAGCGCCCCGGCATCCAGGCCGGGGTAGAGGGTGGTGCGCGCCTCGAACGCCGCGCCGAGAGAACGGAGGGTATCGATCGTAAGGCGCACGTCGGAAAAGCAGTCCGCGCCGCAGACGGCGGGGCAGTCCGCCGGGAGCGCCTTGACGTCGACTGCGACGTAATCGAGCAGGCCCTCCCTCCAGAGACGTTCGACGAGCGCGGGCCGCCGGCCGTTGGTGTCGAGCTTGACGCGGTAGCCGAGCGGGCGGACGCGGCGGAGGAATTCCTCGAGATCGGGCTGGAGGGTCGGCTCCCCGCCGCTCACGACCACCCCGTCGAGCAGGCCCCGCCGCTTTTCGAGGAAGGAAAAGACGGCGGCTTCGGCGAGCTGGTCGCCGTCCCCGGCGATCAGCTCGCGGTTGTGGCAGTAGAAACAGTCGAGGTCGCAGCCGCGCGTGAAGAGCACGCAGGCGAGCGCGCCGGGGAAGTCGATCGTGCTGCTGCGCTGCATCCCGCCGAAGATCATGCGCTCAGCTCCTCCGGTTTGATGCGGTACTTCTTGCGCTCCTTATACTCCTCGCGCTTGCCGCGGTGGAAGTTCTGGACCGGGCGCAGGTAACCGACCACACGGCTCCACACCTCGGTGTCGTGGCCGCATTCGGGGCAGGAATAGACCTCGCCGTTCAGGTAGCCGTGCTCGGGGCAGACCGAGAAGGTGGGCGTCAGCGAGATGTAAGGGAGCTGGTAGTTGGTGAACGCCTTGCGGATGAGCGATTTGGCGACCTCGACGTCGCTGATCTGCTCGCCGAGATAGAGGTGGAGCACCGTGCCGCCCGTGTACTTGCACTGCAGCTCGTCCTGGAGGTCGAGCGTCTCGAAGATGTCGTCGGTGAAGCCGACCGGCAGCTGGGTCGAGTTGGTGTAGTAGGGGGCGTCCTGCCCGGCGGTGATGATATCGGGATATTTTTTCCTGTCGAGCTGGGCGAGGCTGTAGCTGGTGCCCTCCGCCGGAGTCGCCTCGAGGTTGTAGACGTGGCCCGTCTCCTCCTGGAAGCGGGTGATCGTGTCGCGCATGAAGTCGAGGATGTCAAGGGAGAATTTCTGCCCCTCGGGAGTGGTGATGTCCTTGCCCATGAAGTTGAGGCAGGCCTCGTTCATGCCGATGAGGCCGATCGTGTTGAAGTGGTTGAACCAGTAGCTGCCGGTGCGCTCCTTCACGTTTTCGAGGTAGTGCGCCGAATAGGGGTACATGCCGCGGCGGGTCTGCTCCTCGATCGTCTTGCGCTTGATCTCGAGGCTCTCCTTGGCGATCTCCATCAGGTCGAGCAGGCGGGATTTGAACTCCTCCTCCGTCCTGGAGAGATAGCCGATGCGCGGGAGGTTGACCGTCACGACGCCGATCGAGCCGGTGAGCGGGTTGGAGCCGAAGAGACCGCCGCCGCGCTTTCTGAGCTCGCCCGTGTTGAGCCGCAGGCGGCAGCACATTGAGAGCGCGTCCTCGGGGGAGAGGTCGGAGTTGATGTAGTTGGAGAAGTAGGGGATGCCGTATTTGCAGGTGATCTCCATGAATTTGTTGACCACCGGGCTGTCCCACTCGAAATCCTTGGTGACGTTGATCGTCGGGATGGGGAAGGTGAAGACGCGGCCCTTCTTGTCGCCCTCCATCATGACCTCGCAGAAGGCGAGGTTGAGCATGTCCATCTCCGCCTGGAACTCGCCGTAGGTCGCGTCCATCGGCTGGCCGCCGATGATGACCGCCTGGTCGCGCAGGGTGCGGGGCGGCTTGATATCGAAGGTGAGGTTGGAGAAGGGACACTGGAAGCCCACGCGGGTGGGGACGTTGAGGTTGAAGATGAACTCCTGGAGCGCCTGCTTGACCGTCGCGAAATCGAGGTGGTCGTAGCGGATGAAGGGGGCGCAGTAGGTGTCGAAGGAGGACCACGCCTGCGCGCCCGCCGTCTCGCCCTGGGTGGTGAAGGTCGAGTTGACGATCTGGCCCAAAAAGCTGCGCAGGTGCTTGGCGGGGCTCGATTCGACCTTGCCGGGCACGCCGCCGAAGCCGCCGAGCAGCAGCTGCTTGAGGTCCCAGCCGGCGCAGTAGGGGCCGAAGAACCCGAGGTCGTGCAGGTGCAGGTCGCCCGAGAGGTGGGCGTCGCGGATCTTGTCGGGGTAGATCTCATGCAGCCAGTACTGCTTGGTGAACGTTTCGCGGATGTAGTTGTTCATGCCCGCGATCGATTTCTGGGCGTTGGCGTTTTCCTTGACGCGCCAGTCGCCGTCCCCCATGTACTTGGAGAACATGTCGATCGTCGCGCCGATCAGGGCGTTCGCCTCGCGCGCGCTGCGGCGCTTCTCCCGGTAGAGGATGTACGCCTTGGAGGTCTTGGCGTGGCCGTTTTCGATGAGCACCTTCTCGACGAGGTCCTGCACCTTTTCCACTTCGGCGGTGCCGTCGGGGAACTGCGCGTTTGCGAGGACGACGACCTGTTCGGTCAATTCCTCGGCGCGGCCCCAGTCGCTGCCGCCCACCGCGACGGCCGCCTTATAGATGGCGCGGGTGATTTTCTCCGGCTGAAAGGCGACGACCTCGCCGCTGCGTTTCCGAATCGTATTGATCATTGCGAACCCTTCCTCACTAGATATTGTGTTTTACAAATAGTATTATACGATATCTAGTGTGGCAATACAAGTCCAAACGCAGAAATATTTTCCGGCGGAGCAGGTTTGTGCAAACTGGCGGAATCCGTGGGGCGGGATGGTGGAAACTGCTGAAATTTGCGGTTTTCAGGTTTTGCGCATTGACAAGCGGGGGCGCGCTTTTTATAATGAAAGCAACTTGTTCAACAGGTTGAACAATATGAACAACTGAGGAAAAGCAGGAGGGTATGTTATGAATGGAATCGGGAGAAAACTGGTAGGTCAGTGGAACACGAAAACGGTGGTCGGCGTCGCGCTCGGCGCAATTTTGATGGCGATCATGATGGTCTACATCCAGATCCCCATCTTTACGCAGGTGCAGTTCAGCCTCGCGCCCGTCGTTATCGTCATCGTCGGAGCGCTCTTCGGGCCGCTGCCCGCGGCGATCGCCGCGTGCTTCGGGAACTTTTTGGCCGACATGATCGGCGGCTGGGGCTTCTGGTTCGACTGGACGATCGGGCATTTCTTCTGCGGCTTCATCACCGGCCTGCTGCCCGTCTACGGCGCGAGGGTCGGCGAGGGGGTCTTCACCAACAAGCAGGCCGCCACCTTCGCCGTGCTCGCCTTTGTCGCCCCGCTCATCGCCTTCTGCGGCATCACCCCGCTCTTCACGATGATGTGGTACCAGGGCGAACTGGAGATCGGCATGGTGCAGGGCGTCATCGCCGGCGTCAAGGACGGCCTCATGGCCGCGATCATCGGCGTGCCGCTGCTCAAGATGATGGCCAAAAAGAACCGGCTGAAAACCAATCTCACGGAGGAATAATCCGACATGAAAAAGCCCGTGATCGAATTCCGGGATTTCGGGATGCGCTACGCGTCACAGCAGAAGCCCACCCTTTACGACATCAACCTGACCATCTACGAGGGGGAAAAGGTGCTCATCCTCGGGCCGTCCGGCAGCGGGAAATCCACGCTGGGTTCCTGCCTGAACGGGCTGCTGCCCTTCTCGGTCAAGGCGGAGTTCACCGGCAGCCTCAAGGTCATGGGCGACGAGACGCGCAGCCTCGACATCCATAAGCTCAGCAACCGCGTCGGCACCGTCATGCAGGATTCCGACTGCCAGTTCGCGGGGCTCACGGTGGGGGAGGACGTCGCCTTCTCGCTGGAGAACGACTGCGTCCCGCGCCCCGTCATGCTCGAAAAGGTGCGGCGGGCGCTGGGCATCGTGGGGATGGAGCGGTTTACCGCCCACACCCCCTTCTCCCTCTCGGGCGGACAGAAGCAGAAGGTCTCGCTCGCCGGCGTCATGCACAACGACGTGGGAATCCTGCTCTTCGACGAGCCGCTCGCCGCCCTCGACCCGCAGGCGGGGCTCCAGGCGATCGAGCTGATCGACAGGATCCACCGGGAGCAGCAGAAGACGGTCATTATCATCGAGCACCGGCTGGAGGACGTGCTCCACCGGCCGGTCGACCGGGTCATCCTGCTCGACGGGGGGCGGATCGTCGCGGACACCACCCCGGCCAAGATTTTGAGCTCCCCGCTCCTGCAGGAGCACGGCATCCGGGAGCCGCTCTACGTGACGGCGCTCAAATACGCCGGCTGTGAGATCGCCGAGGAGGACCACCCCGAATCGGTGGAGGAGATCCGCCTTGAGGGGCGGGAGGAGGCGCTGCGCGGCTGGTTCGCCAGCGAGACCCCCCACCGGGCGCAGCCCGCGCCCGGGGAGCTCGTGCGGGTGGAGGACGTGTCCTTCTCCTACGACGATAACAAGGTTCTCAGCCATGTGGACCTGACGGTCAGCGCGTGCGAACGCATCGCGCTGGTCGGCAAGAACGGCGCGGGCAAGACCACCCTCGCCAACCTGCTGATCGGGGTCATCCGCCCCGACGAGGGCCGCGTGCTCATCGAGGGGGAGGACTACGGCGTCCTCTCGATCAAGGAGATCGGCGAGCGGATCGGCTACGTCATGCAGAACCCCAACCAGATGCTCGTCAAGGATATGATCCGCGACGAGATCACCCTCGCGCTCAAGCTCCGCCGGGTGGACCAGAAGACGATCGATGAAAAGCTCGAGCTGGTGCTCGGCCTCTGCGGGCTCTCCAAAATGCGCAGCTGGCCGGTGTCGGCCCTCTCCTACGGGCAGCGCAAGCGGGTGACGATCGCCTCAATCCTCGTCATGCAGCCGAAGATTATGATCTTCGACGAGCCGACCGCGGGGCAGGACTACTTCCACTACCGCGAGATCATGGACTTCCTCGACCGGCTCAACCGGGAGATGGGGCTCACGATCCTCTTTATCACCCACGACATGCACCTGGCGATCGAATACACCGACCGCGCCGTCGTCATGGCGGACGGGGAGAAGATCGGGGACGGGGACGTCTTCCGGATGCTCTCCGACCCGGACATCCTGCGCCGTGCGAGCCTCAAGGAGACGTCGCTGTGCAAGCTGGCGCGCCGCCTCGGGATCGAGCCGGAGGCGTTTGTGCGCCACTTCATCGAATATGAAAGGATGGTGAGGCGGCATGACGAGCAATAACCTCGTCCGGTTCAGCCCCGGCGTCACCCCGCTGCACACCCTCTGCGGACAGGTCAAGGTGCTGCTCTTCATTGTGACCATCATCCTGACGATCTCCACCTTTGACTGCCGCATCCTGCTGGCGGTCACGGCGGTCGCGGCGGCGGCGCTCGCGTCGCTGAAGCCGAACTGGAAGATCATCTGGGCACTCATGCTCGTCGCGATGGGGCTCAACACGGTGAACCTCATCCTCTTCTACCTTTTTAACCCGCATATCGGCTGCGAGTTCGTCGGCACCTGCACCGAGCTTTTCCGGTTCACCGAACGGCTCGTCATGCCCGCCGAAACGCTCTGGTATTTTGCCGTGCGCACCCTCAAGGTGGTGGCGATGTTCCTCGTTTCCCTCTGGCTCATCTTTGTCGTCACCCCCACCCAGCTGGCCGCCGGCTTCAACCGGGTCGGGCTGCCCTACAAGCTGTCGATGGTCTTTTCCATCGCGCTGCGCTACCTGCCCGACCTCATCAAGGACTACAAGAACATCTCCGCGTCCATCCAGGCGCGCGGGCTCGAGCTGGGCCGCAAAAAGACCACCCTCAAGGCGAAGATCGAGGGGGTCGTGTCGATCGCGGTGCCGCTCATCCTCTCCTCCTTCGACGACGTGGGGGTCATCGCGGACGCGCTCGACCTGCGCGGCTTCGGGAAGAACAAAAAGCGCACCTGGTATGTCGAGACGCCCTACGGCAGGCTCGATAAGATCTGTCTTGTACTGGCGGCCGTGCTGGCCGCATTGACGGCGGCTTACATGGCCTACGGCGTCATCGTCAAGCCGCCGATGTGGTACCCGTTTTAAAGGCTTGCAACTGCCATCGAAATTGCAGGGCACGCGGCTGCCACAAAGCCGGATCAGTAAATGGAGGTAACAAAATGAGAAAACCCTATGTTGTGTTCAGTACGGATTTCGGCCTCAAAGATGGAGCGGTCTGCTCGATGTACGGCGTCGTCAAGTCGATCGACCCGGAGATCGAGATGTTCAACCTCACCCATGAGGTCACCAAGTTCTGCACCTGGACGGCGTCCTACCGCCTGTGGCAGTCGATGGCCTTCTGGCCCAAGGGCACCATCTTCGTATCGGTCGTCGACCCGGGCGTCGGCACCCCCCGCAAGGCGTGCGTCGCCAAAACGAGCAACGGCTACTACGTCGTCACTCCCGACAACGGCTCGCTGACGCTGGTAAAGGAGAAGTTCGGCATCGACGAGGTCCGTGAGATCGACGAGACCCGCAACCGCCTGGTCGGCGCGGGCACCGAGGACGTGGCGATCTTCCACGGCCGCGACCTGTTCGCCTACTGCGCGGGCAAGCTCGCGGCGGGGCTCATCGACTACGAGGGGGTCGGCCCGGCCTACAGCGTCGACGAGATCATCTGCAATCCGCTGCCCGAGGCGAAGATCACCGAGGGCCGTGCCGACGGTTATGTCGCGATGATCTGCCCGAACTTCGGCTGCGTGGACACCAACATCAACTACCAGCAGTTTGTCGCGGCGGGCTTCCGGCACGGCGATATGGTCAACACCCTGGTCAAGCACGGCGAGGAGGTCAAGTTCGAGGGCAAGGTGCTCTTCCACCGCTCCTTCGGCTACGTCGCCAAGGGGGAGCCGATCATCTACAACAACGAGCTCAACAACCTCGACCTCTCCCTCAACGAGGTCAGCATGGGCGAGACCTACGGCATCTCCTACGGTCCCGACTGGACGATCAGCATCTGGAAATAATGAAGCGGCGCGGGCGGGCCGCGGGGCCCGCCCGCTTCCGATTGAGGTGATCGGTTGATTATCACATGCGCGGATTCGCATGCCGGGCTGCTCGAACGCTATCTCGAGCAAGAATACGTCTTTAACACCTTCCTGCTGGCCGACCTGCGGCTCTATGGGGCCAGCGCCCCCTTCCAGGACACCTGGGCGGATGTGGAAAACGGCGTCTGCCGGGCGGTATACATGCGGTTCTACCAGAACCTGATGGTCTATGGGGAGGCCGTGGACGGGGCCTTTGTGCGGTCCCTTTTGAAACGCTTTCCAATTTCTGTTATAATGGGAAAACAAGAGCTCGTCGAACGGCTTAGCGGGGACGCGGGCGATGGATATATCCTCCGGTGCAAACGGCTCTGCATGCTGGAGGGGGAGGACGCGCTCCAGCCGGACGCCGGCCGGGCGCGCAGGGCGGAACCCGCCGACGCGGGGCGCATCCACCGGTTTTTGCAGAGCCTGCCGGAGTTCACCTCCCTCTATGCGTCGGGCGAGATGATCGCCGACCGCATCCGCAATAACGACGGCATCCACCTGATGCTCGAGCGGGACGGGGAGATCGTTTCGCACGGCAACAGCACCGCCGGCGCGGGGCGGACGGTCATGCTCGGCGGGGTGGGCACGGCGCCCGCCTTCCGCGGACGCGGGTACGCCTCCGAGATCGTCTCCGCGCTCTCCCGCGCCGTGCTGGCCGAGGGAAAGAAGCCCTGCGTCTTCTGCGGGCGCGGGCCGGAGGAGAACCTCTTCGACCGTCTCGGCTTCCGGACGGTGGGGGGCTGGGCGACTTTGGAGGCGGTGGAAAGGACGGGACTCGATGAATAAGAAGATCACAAGCCTCAACGACAACAAAATCCCTTCCTACGTTTCGATCTACAACCAGATCTACTCCGACATCGTCGACGGCGTCTACAAAAACGGCTCCCAGCTGCCGAGCGAGCCGGTGCTCGCCGAAAAGTACGGGGTCAGCCGCAACACGCTGCGGCAGGCGCTGACCATCCTCAATGAGGACCACCTCATCGCGAAGCAGCAGGGCAAGGGGACCTTCATCACCTACGACCCCGGGCGCGGCGCGCCCGCCAGCCGGATCGTGAACCCGGTCATCGAATGCGCGCGCCGGGAGATCACCGAGATCAAGATCTCCTATAACTACGGCCCGCCCACCGAGATCGCCCAGCACCGGCTGGGCATCCGCGTCAGCGAGATCGTCATGGCGAGCAACAACGTCTACTATTCGGGCGGCCGCCCGATCGGGCATTCGTTCGTGCAGATCCCCGTGCGGTATGTCAACGAGCTCGACGTCGACCTCAACAACGAGGACGAGGCCTACGCGCTGGTCAACCGGAGGATTTTCGAGCTGGCGAGTTCCGCCGAGCTCTCCTTCAAGGTCGTCCCTGCGGAGGACAACGTCACCGCCTTTTTGCAGGTGGAGAACGAGACGCAGATCATCTACATCGAGGAGATCCTCTACGGTTCCCAGAAGGAGGGGATCGCCCGCTGCAAGTTCTACTTCCTGCCCGAGGATTATGACATCAACTTCCGCTTATAACGCTTTACCTTCCCACATAGGAAATTGCCGAAGACAGCCCCCGCTCCGGGTCCCGGAGCGGGGGCTGTCTTTTTCTGCAGCGGCGGGAGGAAATAACTGGAGATGCGCCGGAAAGGGTCCTTTTCCCGCGCGCGCATGGTATCATGGACGGTGTGAAAAATCTGTCGAAGAGACAAAAAACGGCCGGGCGGATGAGGGAATGTGCCTGAAAAACGTCGACATAACGGGGGATAAACTGGAAAAACCCCACAAGACTGACGGAAATCACGCCACTGTGTCGAACCTTCGCAAAACCTATTTACGCGCCCGGGGCGCGGGGTTATGATCATTTCAACGGGAGGGCGCCAACATGTTTGTCAAAACGAAAGAGGAACTGCTGGAATACATCAAGGGGCTGACCGACGGCTTCCGGGGAGAGGAGCCGGAGCGGTTCACCGCATCGGCCATCAGCGCCCGGCTGAACGTCAGCAGGAACCTCACAAGCCAGTATCTCAACGAGCTTGTCAAGGACGGGCTGCTCGTCAAAGCGAACCTGCGCCCGGTCTACTTCTTCCACAAGGGGATGCTCGAGGCACAGTACGACGCGACGGTCGCCCAGCCCGCCTTCGACAGCCTGCGGGAGCTGGCGGCGCACCTGAACCGTGAAAAAAACCGGCTGCGCAACTTCCAGAAGGCGGTCGGCAGCACGCGCAGCATCAGCGACTGCATCGAGCAACTCAAGGCGGCGGTGAAATATCCGCCCCACGGCCTGCCGGTGCTGCTGGCGGGACAGCCCGGGACCGGCAAAAAGCTGCTCGCGCGGCTGATGTACGAGTACGCGGCGGACGAGGGGGTGCTGCCGCCCGGGCGGCTGGTCGCCGCCGGCTGCGCCGAATACCGCAGCGACGGGGAGGCGCTCGCCCAGATTTTCGGCGACGTGCGCCGGGGGGACGCCCCCGGCTGCCTTGCCGCCGCGGACGGCGGGATGCTGCTGCTCGACGAGGCGGGAGCCCTCGGAAGCGAGTGTCAGGAGAGGCTCTTACAGTTCATGCAGACCGGGCGCTATTCCCGCTGCGGGGAGGACGCCGTGCGTATGGCGGACGTCCGCCTCGTCTTCACCGTTTCCGCCGAGCCGGGGCGCGCGCTCGACCGGGCGCTGCAGCGCCTGATCCCCGTTTCGGTGAGCGTCCCGCCGCTTGAGGAGCGCACCCCCGAGGAGAAAAAGGAACTGCTGCTCTATTTCTTCAAGCGGGAGGCCCGCAAAAACGGGCGCAAGATCTTTATCGGCACGAGCGTTTTCCACCGGATGATGGACTATGTCTACGCGGGGAACGTCGCGCAGCTCAAAAACTGCGTGCGCAGCTGCTGCGCCAATGCCTTCCTCTACAGCGACGCGGACGCGGAAAGCCTCTACGTCTACCAGTACCACCTGCCGGAGGAGATCCTGGCGGCCTCCCGCGCGGACCCCGCCGCCGAGAACGAGCAGGAGAGCCTCATCAGCATCAACGAGTACGAGAAGCTGGACGCGGTGGACATCTTCGTGCGCTTCTACGATTCGGTCCTCGGGTGCTTTGCCCGGCAGGCGGGGGAGGAGGCGTCGCTCGGCGGCGTGTTCGAGCGCTGCTACGCCTATATCAACAGCTTTATGGACTACCTCTACTTCGACAAAAAGCACACCAACAGCCGGTTCAACGCGATCAAGCAGGTGGTGGACGGGGTGCTGGAGGCCGTGTCGGAGAAGTACCACGCCGTGCTCCCCGTCCACTGCGGGTTCCTCATTTCGCGCGGGCTCCACGCCCAGATGCAGCGCAACCTCACCCTCCAGCGGTGGCTGGAGCGGCGGGACGCCGAGCTGGAAGGCGCGCTGGGGACGCTGCGGAGGACCTCGCCCGGGGAGATGACCATCGCGCTCGAGGCGTCCGAGCTCATCGGGCAGAACATGGACCTGCGCATCTCCAAGATGGACCTGCTGCTGCTGGCGCTCAACATCAAATACAGCAACAAGGGGGTGCAGGTGAGCGCCATCCGCGGCGTGATCGCCTGCCGCGGCTACGCCACGGCCAGCAGCATGGCCGAGACGGTCAACAAGCTGATCGGGCGGCACACCTTCGACGCGATCGACCTGCCGGTGAACGCCGGCGAGGCGGACCTCGCGGTGCGGCTGGGGAAGTACATCCGCAGGCGGCCGACGTGCCGGGCGTTCATCCTGCTCTTCGACACCGGGTCGATGGAGGCGGTCGGCGAGGGGGTGGGCGGGATCGCGAACATCCGGCTCGGGCTGGCGGACAACGTCTCCACCGCGCTGGCGCTTGCGGTCGGCAGGGGCATCTGGAGCGGGCAGGAGATCGGCACGATCCTCAAGAGCGCCTGCGGGGACGCGGCGCCCGGCTGCCGGGTGCTCGCCAGCCGGCGCAAGCAGGAGGCGGTCGTCTTTATGAGCGACGCCGACACCGGCGTGGCCGAACGGATGATCGACCTTTTCAGCGGCAGCCTGCCGCGCCCGATCGAAACGGCGGTGATCGCCTATGACTACTACCGGCTGATCCAGAGCCGCGAGGAGGACGAGCTGTTTGGGCGGTACGACGTGAAGCTGCTGATCGGCGCGATGGACCCCGGCTTCGAGGGCATTCCCTTTTTGGCGATCGGCGACATGATCACGGCGGAGGGGCTCGGCAGGATCGACGCGGCGCTGTCGGGCGGGCTCGACGCGGCCGAGCTCGACGCCTTCAACAAGAACCTGCTCAAGGATTTTTCGCTGCTCAACGTGGTCAAGCACCTCACCATCCTCAACCCCGAAAAGCTGATGGGGTACGTGCAGGAGGCGGTGACCCGGCTGCGCGGCATCACCGGCAAGCGGTTCAGCAACCGGGTGACCATCGCGCTCTACAT
Organism: Anaerotruncus sp.; assembly: GCF_057433415.1. Classification (NCBI taxonomy): domain Bacteria; kingdom Bacillati; phylum Bacillota; class Clostridia; order Eubacteriales; family Oscillospiraceae; genus Anaerotruncus; species Anaerotruncus sp. The sequence goes on from NZ_DBMDHH010000003.1 coordinate 45,858, forward strand.
CCACATCAGCTGCCTGATCGAGCGGCTGATCACCCGGACCCCCATCGAACAGTATCCCGAGACGGAGGGGTTCCTGCGGGAGAAAGAGCGGTTCGTGGCGCAGGTCAAGGAGGCGTTCCACTTCCTGACGAGCCACTACGCGGTGGAAATCCCCGTCAGCGAGATCGCTTACATCTACCAGCTCGTCGCGCTGGATTACGAGGACTGACAAAAGAAAGGAAGAACGGGTATGGTTGGAATACTGGTGGTGTCCCACGGGGGGCTGGCGGAGGCGATGGTCAGAGCCAGCGAGCTGATCGCTGGGAAGAGCGAGCGGGTCGAGGCGGTTTCGCTCGAGCCGGGCGTGGATATGGACGCCTTCAACGAGCGGTTTTGCAGCCGGGTGCGCGCGCTTGACGACGGCAGCGGCGTGCTCGTACTGGCCGACATGTACGCGGGGACCCCCTGCAACGTGGCGGCCCGCAACATCCGCGGCCTCGGGTACGAGTGCGTGAGCGGGGCGAACCTCGCGATGCTCATCGAGGCGATCTCGATGCGGGAGGGCCGCACCGCGGCCGAAATCCGGGACGCCGCGCTCGAATCGGCGCGGGAGTCGATCCGGAACCTGCGTGAAATTTACCAGTAGGGGAGGAAGGCAGATGAAAAATATCGTATTGGTGCGGATCGACGACCGGCTCATCCACGGGCAGATCATGACCCAGTGGTCGCGGCTTTACAGCCCGACCGAGATCATGGTGGTCGACGACGAGACCTGCCGGGATTCGTTTATGACCGAGGTGCTGCTGATGGCGGTGCCCAAGGAGTTCAAAGCCGTGGTGGCCGATGTGGACAGGGCGGCGGAATACCTGCTGCAGGAGGCGGGGGAGGAACGCATCCTCATGCTGGTGAAGGTGCCCGAAACGGTGGAGGCGCTCGTGGACCGCGGCGTCGAGATCCGCGCGCTCAACGTGGGCGGCATGTGCAAGCGCGCGGGCCGGTCGACCCTCTACCGCAACATCTCCTCCTCCCCGGCGGAGAACGAGACCCTCCTGCGCCTGCAGAAGCGCGGCGTGCGCGTCTATGTGCAGGTGGTGCCGGAGGACAAGGAAATGGAAATCGACAAAGTGTTATAGAGGAGGAAGGACAATGACTGTTCTGCAAGCGATTCTGATCGGGGTCGTCTACTACCTGGGGAGCGCGCCGTGGGCCATCGGCTACCTCACCGTCTGCAAACCGCTCGTCGCCGGCACGCTGGTCGGCTGTATCCTCGGCGCGCCTGCGGAGGGCGCGATCATGGGCGCGACCATCCAGCTGATCTACCTGGGCTGGATGTCGGTCGGCGGCTCCCAGCCCTCCGACCCGGCGCTCGCCGGGACGCTGGCCACGGCGCTGGCCATCGCCTCCAATCTCGACACGGGCGTCGCGCTCACCCTGTCGGTCCCGCTCGGCATGCTGGGCACCTTCGTGTGGGTCGGACGCAACACCTTCAACGTCGTCATCTCCCACATGGCGGACAAGCCCACCCGCGAGGCGAACACCCGCGGCATCTGGCGGGTGAACGTGCTCTATCCGCAGCCGGTCCTGCTGCTCATGACCGTGCTGCCCGTCGCGCTCGCCGCCTACTTCGGGCCCGAGTTCGTCCAGAGCGCGCTCGATTTCCTCGGCACCCGCGTGCTCGGCATCCTCACCCTCATCGGCGGCGTGCTCCCGGCGGTCGGCATCGCGCTCAACCTCAAGGTGATCATGAAAAAGAGCGTGGCGCCCTATTTCTTCATGGGCTTTTTCCTCGTGTCCTACCTGGGCATGACGATGATGGGCGTGGCGGCCTTCGCGATCGCGGCGGCGGCGCTCTATCTCTTCAACGACATGCAGAAAGCGGAGGTGGCTTAAATGGCAAAGGAGAAAACCGGCGTCGTCCAGTCGATCGTCACCAAAAAGGACCTGCTTTACGCCTGGTTTAAGTGGTTCATTTTTTCCCACTGCTGCATCAACTACGAGCGGTTTGAGAGCCTCGGCTTCACCAACGCGATCAGCCACATCCTCGCCAAACTCTACCCCTCCAAGGAGGACCTGAGCGAGGCGCTCGAGCGGCATCAGGAGTTCTTCAACACCGAGCCCTACATCGGCATCGTCATCATGGGCATCAGCGTGGCGATGGAGGAACAGCGCGCCAAGGACGGCAGCGTCTCGGGCGAGGCGATCACCGCGGTCAAGACCGGCCTCATGGGCCCGCTGGCGGGCATCGGCGACACCCTCAACCAGGCGATCATCTACCCCATCCTGCTCGCCTTCTCCGTCGCGCTCGTGCTGGAAAACAACCTCGGCGTCGCGGGCGTCGTCATCTACTGCGTACTCGTCGTCGCGGCCATGGCCGCCCAGAGCATCTATTTCGTCAACTACGGCTACCGCCTCGGCAAGGACGCGGTCTCCAAAATCCTGAAGGGCGGGCTCATGGACCGCATCGTCCACGCGGCGGGCATCGTCGGATGCGGCGTGCTCGGCGCGCTGACCGCCACCTATGTGAGCCTGTCCACCACCCTCACCTACGGCAGCGGCGAGCAGGCCATCAGCCTGCAGGCCGATTTCCTCGACCAGCTCATGCCCAAGATGCTCCCGCTCGCGGTGACGCTCGTCTGCTTCTGGCTGGTCAAGAAGGGCAAGGGCGCGATCAAGATCATGGGAATCCTTGCGGTGGGCGTCGTGGCGCTCAGCCTGCTGCACATTATATAATGAGAAGGAGAAGCTGACGAATGAATATCGAACCATATCTGACCGTCGCCCCCCGCGTGCGGGAGGCGGTCCAAAACGGCGAGCCGGTCGTCGCGCTTGAAAGCTCGATCATCTCGCACGGCATGCCCTACCCGACCAACGTCGAGACCGCCCTCATGGCGGAGGAGACGGTGCGGGAGTACGGCGCGGTGCCCGCGACCATCGGCGTTTACAAGGGGAAGATCGTCGTGGGGCTCGACCGGGAACAGGTCGGCGCGCTCGCCAATAACCCGGCGGACCCCGTCTCCAGGGCGATGAAGGCGTCGGTCAAGGGCATCCCCTACGCCATCGTGAACGGGCTCAACGCGGGCTTCACGATCGCGGCGATCCTGCGGTGCGCGTCGATTGCGGGCATCCGGTTCATGGCGACCGGAGGCATCGGCGGGGTCAGCAAGGGTGGGGAGCTGTCGATGGATGTCTCCGCCGACCTCGAGGAGTTCGGCCGCACGAGCGTCGGGGTCATCAGCGCTGGCTGCAAGTCGATCCTCGACATCGGCCGCACCAAGGAGTACCTCGAAACCAAGGACGTGCCCGTCATCGGCATGGGCACCGATTCCTTCCCCGCCTTCTTCACACCGCACAGCCAGTATCGCATCGACTACCGGATCGACGACTACCATATGGTGGCCCGGTTCCTCAAGGCGAAGTGGGAGCTGGGCTTCGAGGGCGCGGCAATCCTCTCCAACCCGATCCCCGAACGGTTCGCGATCGCGGAAGAGGTCATCGACGCGGCGATCGCCCGGGCGGTCGAGATGGCGAAGGAGGAGGGGATCGCGGGCGAAAAGAACACGCCGTTCCTGCTCTCCAAAGTCAATGAGCTGACCGGAGGCGCGAGCCTTGCGGCCAACGTGGAAATCATCCGCAACAACGCGCGCGTCGCGGCGGTCATCGCGCGGGAATACCACGCGCTGTGAGCGGAAGGGGTTTGTGAGGGGCTTTATGCAGCAGTTTGACTATACGATCAGCGACCCGATGGGCCTGCACGCCCGGCCGGCCGGACAGCTCGTCAGGCGGGCGGCGGCCTTCAAAAGCCGGGTGACCATCCGCCGGGGGGACCGGGAGGCCGACTGTACCCGCCTGCTGCGGGTGATGGCTCTCTGCGCGGCGGCGGGGGAGACGGTGACCTTCACGGTGGACGGCGAGGACGAGCAGGCCGCGTGCGAGGCGATGCGCGCCTTCTGCGCCGAAAGCCTGTGAGCGGAAGGGAGAACAACATGAAGATTCTGGAAGGAACGGGAACCTCCGGAGGAATCGCTGTCGGGAGGGCGCGGCTGCTGGCCGCGCCCTCCGCGGTGGAGGAGGAAATCCCCGGAAAAGGCGCGCGGGAGGAGGCGCGGCGATGCCGCGAGGCCGCCGACGCCGTCCGGCGGGAGCTGCGCGGCCTGCGGGAGCGGGCGGCCGAAGCCGCCGGTGAGGCGGAGGCGCAGATCTTTGAAATCCATGCGCTGCTGCTCGACGACCCGGATTTCACCGGGGAAATTCAGCGGCAGCTCGACGGGGGCGCGGCGGCGGAGACGGCGGTGCGCCGTGCGGGGGAGACCCTCGCGGCGGAGTTCGAGGCGCTCGGGGACCCCAACATCCGCGAACGCGCGGCGGATATCCGAGACGTGTCCCGCCGGCTGCTTTCGGCGCTCGGCGGCGGAGGGGGGCTTTCCGGGGAGGGAGAGCCGGACGGCCCCGTCGTGCTGGTCGCGGACGAGCTGACCCCGAGCGACACCCTCTCGCTCGACCGCTCGCGGGTGGCGGGGTTCGTCACCCGGCGCGGGTCGGCGGCCTCCCATGTGTCCATCCTCGCCCGCGCGATGGGGATCCCCGCCGTCGTGGGGATTGCGGCGGCCCCGGAGCTCGAGGGGAGGCTGCTGGCCGTTGACGGAGACGCGGGCAGGGTGACGGTCGACCCGGACGAGGCCGCGCTCTCTGAGGCGCGAAGCCGCCGGAGGGCGGCGGCGCGCCGCCTCGGGCGGCTGCGGGCCGGCGGGTTCCCGCCCGCCGAAACGCGCGGCGGAATCCGGGTGGAGCTGGCCGGGAACATCGGCGCGCCCGGGGAGGCGCGGGCGGTTCTGGAAAACGGCGGGGAGGCGGTGGGCCTTTTCCGCAGCGAGTTTCTCTACCTCGGGCGGGAGACGCCGCCCGACGAGGAGACGCAGTATCTCGCCTACCGGGAGGCCCTCGAACGGATGGAGGGCAGGCGGGTGATCGTGCGCACCGTCGACATCGGCTCGGACAAGCGCGCCCCCTGTCTCGACACGGGGCGGGAGGAAAACCCGGCGCTCGGCTGGCGGGCGATCCGTATCTGCCTGGACCGGCGGGAGCTCTTTCGGACCCAGCTGCGCGCGCTGCTGCGCGCCTCCGTCCACGGAAGGCTCGCGGTCATGTTCCCGATGATCGCCTCCCTCCAGGAACTGCGCTGCGCCCGGAAACTGCTCGGGGAGGCGCGCGCGGAGCTTGAGGCGGAGGGGACGGGGACCGCTTCCGTGGAGGTCGGGGTCATGATCGAGACGCCCGCGGCGGCAGTCCTCAGCGACCTGCTCGCGCGTGAGGCGGACTTTTTCAGCATTGGCACCAACGACCTCACCCAGTATACGCTGGCCGCCGACCGGATGAACGAACGGATCGCCGGGTACTACCGCCCGGCGGACCCGGCCGTCCTGCGGCTCATGAAGCTGACGGCGGAGAACGCCCGGAAAAACGGCGTCTGGACGGGGGTGTGCGGCGAGTCGGCCGCAGACCCGGCACTCATCCCGCTCTATCTCGCGATGGGTATCACCGAGCTTTCGATGTCGCCCGCCGCGCTGCCGGAGGCGCGCGAACGGGTCCGGTCGCTCGATATGGAGGAGGCGCGGGCCGCGCTTGCCCGCGCGCTCGGGGAGGTGGAGTGATGCTCGGACGAAAACGGGCCGAGGCGCTCGTGCTCATGGCGATGGAGGAGGCGGCCGCCGCGCTCGCGCGGGGGGACGACCCCTACGGCGGCGTCATCGCCGACCGGGAGGGCCGCGTCCTTGTGCGGGACGGCAACCGCGAAAACACCGAACGAAACCCCTGCGCGCACGCCGAGATGGTGCTCATCCGTGAGGCCTGCGCGAAGCTGGGGAGGAACGACCTTTCGGACTGCCTGCTCGTCTGCAACTACCGGCCCTGCCCGATGTGCGCGGCCGCGATGGTGCAGGCGGGCATCCGGGAAATCTACATCGGCTCCGCCGCGCTGGATTTCCCGGCGCTCCTCATGAAAACGGCGGGAAGCTACGCGGAGATGGGGATCACGGTGACGGGAGGCATTCTCGACGAGGCGTGCGCCGCGCAGGTACGCGCCGGGCGCGAGCAGCGCGCAAAGGAACGGGAGGCCGGGACGGGAAAAGAGAGCGGGTCCGGGGCCCCCTGCCGCGCTGGGAGCCTGGAAGCTCCCGCGGATGGGAGGTAGGGGGATGTTCGGCGGACTCGAATGTGTCGCGGCCGACCTGGACGGGACGCTGCTCGGCCCCGACGAATTGCCGGGGGAGGCGGACCGTGCCGCCGTTCGCGCGCTGTCTGCCGCAGGGATCCGGGTCGTTGCCGTCACGGGGCGGCATCCCCACATCGCGGAGTGGCCGGTCCGTCTCGCGGGATGCCATCCCGCCGCCATCTGCATGAACGGCGCGGCGGTCTATGACTTTGCGGCCGGGGCCTACCGTGCGGTCGAATACATGCCCGGGGAGGAGGCCTACCGGGCCTGCCGCCTGCTCGACCGGCTCGGCGCGCCCTACGCGGCCTATGCCGCCGACGCGATCCTGCTGGCCGGTGCGTGGGAGGCGGGAAATTTTTACGAAGCGCATTTTTCCCGGTGCGGGTCCCGTTTCCGCCATAAGCCGGTTTACTGCCGGGACAGCGCGGACTTCGGCGGGCGGGAGATCGCAGACCTGCTGCTCCCGGGGGTCCCATCCGAAGCGGCGGAGGCGCTGCGGGCGCTCGCCGGTCGGATGGAGGGGGTGCGGCTGGTCTCGTCGAGCGGAAGCTGCGTCGACCTCTGCGGCGCAGGCGTTTCCAAGGGCGCGGCCCTGCGGGAATACTGCCGCCGGGAGGGGCTTTCCCTCGCGGGGACCCTCGCGCTGGGGGACGAGGAAAACGACCGTTCCATGTTGGAAATCTGCGGACATCCCTTCGTGCCGGAGGGCTCGGCGATCTCGGGCAGGCTGCCGGGCGCGCGCGTGACCGCGCGCTGCGGGCGGGACCCGCTCGCGCACGCGCTCAGGGCCCTCTTCCCGGCGGGGTAAAAAACGCGCCCCCGTCCCGGGGCTTCCGGGGCGGGGGCGCGCGTTTTGAAATTATCCGCGGTTCCAGTATTTGCGGTCGAGGGAGCGGTACTGCACCGCCTCGGAGAGGTGGGGCGCGCGGATGCGTTCGCTCCCGTCGAGATCGGCGATCGTGCGCGCCACCTTGAGGATGCGGTCGTAGGCGCGCCCCGAGAGGCCTAGCTTTTCAAACACCAGCCCGAGCATCCGCTGCGCTTCGGGGTCGAGCGGGCAGGATTCGGCGAGCATCGACGGGTCGAGCCGGGCGTTGCAGGAGACGCCAGTCCCGGCGTAGCGGGCGTTTTGGCGTTCGCGCGCCGCCTGCACCCGGAGGCGGACCGCGGCGGAGGATTCCTCCGCGTCCCGCCGTGCGGAGAGTTGGGCGTAGGTGACGGGGGAGACCTCGACGTTCAGGTCGATGCGGTCGAGCAGCGGCCCCGACACCCGCCCCAGATAGGAGGACACGCGGGAGGGCGGGCAGGAGCAGCGCCGGGTGGGATGGCCGAAATAGCCGCAGGGGCAGGGATTCATCGCGGCCACGAGCATGAAGCGGCTGGGATAGCTCAGCCGCGCGCCCGCCCGCGCGATCGTGAGGACGCCGTCCTCCAGCGGCTGGCGCAGGGCCTCCATCGCCTGCCGCTGGAATTCGGGCAGCTCGTCGAGAAAGAGGACGCCGTTGTGGGCAAGGGATACCTCGCCCGGCCGGGGCACCGGGCCGCCCCCGCAGAGCCCCGCGGGCGAGACGGTGTGGTGCGGCGCCCGGAAGGGCCGCGTCCGGATGAGCGGCAGGTCGGGCGCGAGCATCCCGCAGGCGGAATAGATCTTCGTCGTCTCGATCGACTCCTCCTCGGTCATGTCGGGCAGGATGGAGGGCAGGCGCTTGGCGAGCATGCTCTTGCCGGTGCCGGGCGCGCCGATCATCAGCAGGTTGTGCCCGCCCGCCGCCGCGACCTCGAGCGCCCGTTTGGCGGGGCCCTGCCCCTTCACGTCGGCGAAGTCGGGCAGGGGCGGCTGTGGCCCGCCGCCAAAGCGGGCCGTCCCGGCGGGCGGGAGGGCGCATTCCCCGCGCAGGTGGGAGACGAGCTCCCCGACCGAGCCGACCGGGAAGACCTCGATCCCCCGCGCAGCCGACGCCTCGGCGGCGTTGGCGGCGGGGATGAAGGCGCGGCGCATCCCCGTCCCGGCCGCGCCGAGCAGCATGGGCAGCACCCCGCACACCCGGCGCAGCCCGCCCGAGAGGGAGACCTCGCCGATGAAGGCGGAATCCGCAAGCGGGGCGTTTTCGGGCAGGAGCCCCTGCGCGGCGAGCAGCCCGACGAGGATGGGCAGGTCGTAGAGGGAGCCCGCCTTCTTTACGTCGGCGGGCGCCAGGTTGACGACGATGCGTCCGTCAGGGAAGGGATAGCCGCAGTTGGAGAGGACGGAACGCACCCGCTCGCGCGATTCGCGCACCGCCGCGTCGGGCAGGCCGACGATGTCGAAGGCGGGCATCGCCCGGGCGACGTTCACCTCGACGGTGACGGGATAGGGATCGATTCCCAGGATCCCCAGGCTCTGGATTGTGGACAGCATGGCGGCGTTCCTCCCCTCTGATAGGAAAAGGATACCATATCCGGAAAGCAAAATCGACCTGTTTCGGCAAATTTTGTCGAAATAGGTCGAAAACAGGGTGCGGATTTGATCAGCCGAACATGTGCTCGACAAAGATTTTCAGCCCGATGCCCACGAGGATAACCCCGCCGAGCACCTGCGCGCGGCTGCCGAGCAGCAGCCCGAACTGCCTGCCGAGCATGGAGCCGACGATACAGCAGAGGAAGGTCACCACGCCGATGAAGGCCGCGGCCGTGACGATGTTGACCTGCATGACCGCGAACCCGACCCCGACGGCGAGCGCGTCGATGCTCGTGGCCACCGCCTGCACGGCGAGGACCTTGAAGGTGAAGAGATGGTCGGGGGAGCAGCCCTCGGGATGGCGCAGCTCACGGACGCCGTCGAAGACCATCTTCCCCCCGATGAACCCGAGCAGCAGAAGAGCGATCCAGTGGTCGGCGGCGGAGATCGCGTCGCTGAAGGTCCGCCCGGCGAGATAGCCGATGATCGGCATGAGCATCTGAAAGAGGCCGAAGGAAAAGGCGGCGGCCGCCGCCTGCTTCCGGCCGAAGCCCCGGTAGCACATGCCGTTGGAGATGGATACCGCGAAGGCGTCCATCGACAGCCCCAGCGCGATCAGAAAAAGTGTCGGCGTTCCCATAGGAAGAATCCCCCTTGCCATGTTGTTTCAGTAACCCGGATGCGTTCGCGCCCCGGGCCCGCGGCCGCCCCCGGACGGTGCTCGGCTCCTGCGGGGGCGCGCCCGCCCCGGCAAAACGAAAGACCCACGGACATGGCTCTTCGGGCCCGTCCATGAGTCTTGTTCTTTCAGGCAAGCCAGGCCGTGAGGCCAATATGTTGACTTGCCACGCGCCGGAATGCGCGCAAACTACTCCCCCATGCGGAAATCTTAGCCCAGTATAACATGACCGTCCGCCCGATGCAAGAGCCGGGCGGCGTTTCGGGAGAATTTTTCCGGACGCTTCCATTTCTCCCCAGTAATCGGTTGACTTTGACAGCCTGTACGGGTATCATGATAACAGGAAAATGAACAATCCCCATGAAAGTATATATGTGACGGGAGGAAGTTATATGAACCATAACGAGCTGTATGAGCGCTGGCTGGCCGCGTCCCTCGAGGACCCCGACCTGACCGCGGAGCTCCGGTCGATCAAGGGGCGGGACGCCGAAATCCTCGACCGTTTTTACCGCGACCTCGCCTTTGGAACCGCGGGGCTGCGCGGGGTGATCGGCGCGGGCAACAACCGCATGAACATCTATACCATCCGCCGCGCGACCCAGGGTCTCGCCAACTACCTGCTCGCCCAGTCGGAGGAGCCGCACGTCGCGATCTCCTACGACAGCCGCATCAAATCCGACCTCTTCTCACGGGAAGCGGCGGGGGTGCTGGCCGCCAACGGCATCCGGGTGTCGATCTACCGGGAGCTGATGCCCGTCCCGGCGCTCTCCTTCGCGACCCGCGAGCTTCGCTGCGACGCGGGCATCATGGTCACCGCCTCCCACAACCCCGCCAAATATAACGGCTACAAGGTCTACGGCAGCGACGGCTGCCAGATGACCGAGAACGCCGCCGACGCCGTCCTCAAAGAGATCAACAGCCTCGACGTGCTCACCGGCGCGAAGACGATGAAGTTCGAGGACGCGCTCGCCTCCGGGATCGTCTCCTACATCCCCGAGGAGGTCGTCGACCGCTTTATCGACAACGTCCTTGCCCAGCAGGTCAATCCGGGCGTCTGCGAAAAAGCGGGCCTCAAGCTCGTCTATTCCCCCCTCAACGGCGCGGGCAACAAGCCGGTGCGCCGCGTGCTCGCCGCGATCGGCGCGCGGGACGTGACCGTCGTGCCCGAGCAGGAGCACCCTGACGGCAGCTTCCCGACCTGCCCCTTCCCGAACCCCGAGATCAAGGAGGCGCTCGCCAAGGGGCTCGAGCTCGCGCGCGAAACGGGCGCGGACCTCATGCTCGCCACCGATCCCGACTGCGACCGGGTCGGCATCGCGGTGAAGGAGGGGGAGGACTACACCCTGCTCACCGGAAACCACGTGGGCGCGCTGCTCTTCGACTACATCTGCCGCTGCCGCACCGAAAACGGCACGATGCCCAAGGACCCAGTCGCGGTGACGACGATCGTCTCCACCAAGCTCACCCAGATGATCGGCAAGGCCTACGGCGTCGAGGTGCGCAGCGTGCTGACCGGCTTCAAGTACATTGGCGAGCAGATCGCGCTGCTTGAATCCGCCGGGCATCCCGAGCGGTTCCTCTTCGGCTTCGAGGAGAGCTACGGCTACCTGTCGGGCACCTACGTCCGCGACAAGGACGCGGTCGTCGGCTCGATGCTCATCGTCGAGATGGCCTCCTGGTATAAGCAGAGGGGTATGAGCCTCGTCGACGCGTTAAACGATCTCTATAAACGGTTCGGCATCTGCCGCGAGAGCGTCTCCAACTTCCAGTTCGAGGGCGCCGAGGGCATGAAGATCATGGCCGGCATGATGGAGAAGCTGCGGGAGAATCCGCCCGCCGAGATCGCCGGGCAGAAGGTCACCTGCGTGAGCGACTACGAGAAATCCACCTCCACCTGCGAAGGGAAGGCTTCGCCGATCGACCTGCCGAAATCGAACGTGCTCGAATACGCGCTCGCCGACGGCTGCACCGCCATCGTGCGCCCCTCGGGCACCGAGCCGAAGATCAAGCTCTACCTGTCGGTCGTCGGCAGGGACATGGCCGAAATCGACGCGCGCGCCGCCGCGATGGGCGCGGACGTCAAGCGCATCATGGGCGTCTGAGCGGGCAAAATAGGGAAAATACGCAAAATCCTGCGGTTTCCGTAAAAAACCGCTTGCAATCGCGAGAGACGTGTGGTATAGTTTTAATGTTGCATTTATGGCATCTATCTCCGATGTCAGAAAGAGGTGAAACAAATGAAAGAGGGAATCCATCCCAAGTATGTGGATACGACGATCACCTGCGCCTGCGGCGAAGTGATCCATACGCGCTCGACGAGGGAGAACATCCGCGTTGAAATCTGCTCCAAGTGCCATCCTTTCTTCACCGGCCGTCAGAAGCTGGTTGATACGGGCGGACGCGTTGACAGGTTCAAAAAGCGTTTTGGCATGGACAAGTAAGTTTGCTGCAAAGTGCGCAGCCGCGGAAACCGCGGCTGCGTTTTTTGTATCCGGAAGGAGGCGCGGCTGATGCGGATCGAAACCAGGCGCCTGCTCCTGCGCCCGCTGGAGGAGGCCGACTTTTCCGCGCTGCAAAAAATCCTCGGCGATCCGCGGGTGATGTACGCGTGGGAGCACGGCTTCGGCGACGCCGAGGTGCGGGACTGGATCACCCGAAGCCGGGCGCGTTATGCGCGGGAGGGCGCGGGCCACCTCGCGGCAATCGAGCGCGCGTCGGGGGATTTTGTCGGCACGATCGGCCCGGTGTGGGAACCGATGGGGGACCGCGAGGCGTGGAGCGTCGGCTATATCCTCCGCCGGGACCGCTGGGGGGAGGGCTTCGCCCGCGAGGGCGCGGCCGCCTGTGTGCGGCATGTCCTCGAGGCGCTCGGCGCGCCCGAGGCGGCCGCCGACATCCGCCCGGAAAACGCCGCCTCCCGCCGGGTCGCGGCCGCGCTCGGCATGGAGGAGGCGGGGGCGTTCGTGAAGATCTACCGCGGGAGGGAAATGCCCCATCTCATCTACCGGATCACAAAGGAACGCTACGAATCGATGAAGCGGGAAAGAGGGAATATTTATGCGGAAATCTGAGAAATTCTTGTGGGCGTCTGTATTTTTATGCATCGGCATGGTGATCGGCTTTCTGATCGCGCCGATCAAGGCGGGCATTGTCTGCGGCAACGACAACACCATTTACACCGGGACCGGCCGGGACGCCGGGGACGATGACGCGGAGGCTTGAATTTACTGTGCCGCCCGACTATGACGGGCGCAAGGTCGTCCACTTCCTGCGCGGGGAGGCGGGGTGCTCCTATACGCTCGTGCGCTCCCTCAAAACGAAGGAGGACGGCATCCTCTTGAACGGCGCGCGCGCCCGCACGATCGACCGCCTGCGGGCGGGCGACCGGCTGGCGATCACGCTGCGCGACGGCATGGGCGGGGCGGAGCCGGACGGCACGCCGTCCGTGCCGCTCCTCTATGAGGACGACGATATCGCCGTCTATGACAAGCCCGCCGGAATGGCCTGCCACCCGGTGCGCGGCATGCAGAGCGGGACGCTCGCCAACGTCTTCGCGCGCGACTGCCGCGCGCGGGGGCAGGAGGCGGTCTGCCGGCTGATGGGCCGGCTCGACCGGGACACGTCGGGCGCGGTGGTGATTGCGAAGAACGCGTTTGCGGCCGCCGCGCTCACCGGGCAGGTGGAGAAGACCTACCTCGCGCTCGTGACGGGCGCGCCGGAGCCCCGGGCGGGGACGGTCGATGCGCCGGTCGGGCAGCCCGACCGGGCGGACCCGCGCCGCCGGGTCACACCGGACGGCAAGCCCGCCGTGACGCACTATGAGACGCTCGCGGCGTTTTCCGGCTACAGCCTCGTGCGCTGCACCCTCGGGACGGGGCGCACCCACCAGATCCGTGTGCACATGGCCCACATCGGCTGCCCGCTGCTCGGGGACGCCCTCTACGGCGGGGACCGGGCGCTTATCGGGCGGCACGCGCTGCACTGCGCGGGCGTCTCCTTCACCCATCCGGTGAGCGGCGTTTCGCTCACCGTGCGCGCGCCCGTCCCAAAAGATATGCAAAAGTTGGCGCCCGATTGTGCGCAAACATGGTGAATATGTATGAAAATTGCGGAGAGTGCATATTTCTTGAAAAAACCCCTTGCAAAATAGGGGAACGGATGTATAATTATAACACGATATACAGAACAGCGCCCGCGTGACATACGCGGGATCAGATTGGGAGGAACGGAAAATGAAAAAGGTAATGGCTCTGGCCCTCGCGGCCCTGATGGTGCTTTCCCTCGCGGCGTGCGGCAAAAAGGCGCAGGTCGCCATCAACTCTGTCGAAGACCTGAACGGCAAGAAGATCGGCGTCCAGGCGGGCACCACCGGCGAAATCTACGTGCAGGAAAACGTCACCGACGCCCAGCTCGGCAGCTACAAGTCCGGCATGGACGCGGCGCTCGACCTCAAGAACGGCAAGATCGACGCGGTCATGCTCGACGAGCTTCCGGCAAAATCGATCGTCGCGCAGAACGACGACCTGACGATCATCGACTTCAACCTCGAGCCCGAGGAGTACGCGATCGCCGTCAAGAAGGGCAACACCGAGCTGCTCGACGCGATCAACGCGACGATCGCCCGGATGCAGGCCGACGGCTCCTATGAGGCGCTCGTGAACGCCTTCATGCCCGCCGAGGGCGAAGCCGCCATCAAGGTCCCCGAGACGATCGAGACTTCGGGCGACGTGATCAAGATGGGCACCAACGCGGCCTTCAAGCCGTTCGAGTACGCCGGCACCTCCGAAATCGTCGGCTTCGACATCTCGATGGCGCAGAACGTCGCCAAGGACATGGGCAGAAAGCTCCAGGTCGAGGATATGGCGTTCGACAGCCTGCTTTCCGCGCTCGACACCGGCACGATCGACTTTGTCGCCGCCGGCATGACCGCCACCGAGGAGCGCCGCCAGAACGTGGACTTCTCCGAGCCCTACTACTCCTCCAAGCAGGTGGTCATCGTCCGCAAATAAGCGATATTGAAACGGGGATATCGGGTGGGGCCTTGCGGTCCCGCCCCGCTCCATTTTAGGGAGGAACGCCAATGCATGCGATCTATCAAAACCTGATTGCCATGGACCGCTGGAAGCTGATTCTCGAGGGCCTGGGCACCACGATCATCATCGCGCTGGGCGCGATCGTGATCGGCACCCTGATCGGCGCCGCCATGGCGCTCATGCGGGTGTCGGGCAACCGGGTCCTCGGCGGCATCGCCAGGGGCTACATCACGGTCATTCGCGGGATCCCGATGGTGACCCAGCTGATGATCTTCAACTTCATCATCTTCGCCCCCACCGGCATGCCGAAGCTCGCGATCGCGATCGTCAGCTTCGGCGTGAACTCGGGCGCCTACTGCGCGGAAATCTTCCGCGCGGGCATCCAGGGAGTCCCGCTCGGGCAGACGGAGGCCGGGCGGTCGCTCGGGCTGGGCAGGGCGCAGACCATGTGGTCGATCGTCATCCCGCAGGCGGTCAAGGCGGTGCTCCCCACCTACACCAACGAGTTCGTCGTGCTCATCAAGGAGACGGCGGTCGCCAGCTACATCGCGCTTATGGACCTGACCAAGGCCAGCGACATGATCCGCAACGCGACCTTCAACGCGTGGGTGCCGCTGCTCTCCGCGGCGGTGATCTATCTCTGCCTGACGCTGGGGCTGTCGAGCCTCTTCGCACGGCTGGAAAGGAGGCTGGCGCGCAGTGATCGAGGTTAAAAATCTCCGCAAGTCCTTCAAGGGTCTCGAGGTGCTCCGCGGCATCAACGAGACGATCGCCAAGGGGGAAAAGGTGGTGGTCGTCGGGCCGTCCGGTTCGGGCAAATCCACCTTCCTGCGCTGCCTCAACCGGCTCGAGGAGCCGTCGGGGGGCGAGATCTGGTTCGAGGGGACCAACATCTGCGACCCCAAGTGCAACATCAACCGCCTGCGCCAGAAGATGGGCATGGTGTTCCAGCAGTTCAACCTCTTCGCGCACCTGTCGGTCAAGGAGAACATCACCCTGGCGCCCACCAAGCTCAAGATCATGACCCCCGCCGAGGCGGACGAGAAGGCGATGCAGCTTTTGAACCGCATCGGGCTGGCGGAAAAGGCTAACGCCTATCCGAGCCAGCTTTCGGGCGGCCAGCAACAGCGGATCGCGATCGTGCGGGCGCTGGCGATGAACCCCGACGTGATGCTCTTCGACGAGCCGACCTCCGCCCTCGACCCCGAGATGGTCGGCGAGGTGCTCGATTTGATGATCCAGCTCGCGGAGGAGGGGATGACGATGGTCGTCGTCACCCACGAGATGGGCTTCGCGCGCGAGGTGGGGACCCGCGTGCTCTTCATGGACGAGGGACAGATCCTCGAGCAGAACACGCCCAAGGAGTTCTTCGCGAACCCGCAGAACCCGCGCACCAGGGACTTTTTGTCCAAGATTCTATAGGATTGCCGACTGACCGCAGGGGCGCCGCGCGCCCCTGCGGAATTTTCGCCGGATGGAGGCACTATGAACGTACTGTTTTTGGGGGACGTGGTGGGCCAGGCGGGCTGTGAAAAGGTCCGCCGCGAGCTGCCGCGGCTGAAAAAAGAGCTGTCCGCCGGGATCGTGGTCGCCAACGGGGAAAATTCCGCCGAGGGCAACGGGATCACCCCCTACAGCGCGCAGCACCTCTTTGCGAGCGGGGTGGACGTGCTCACGACGGGCAACCACGCGCTGCGCCGCCGCGACGTCTACGACCTGCTCGAGGAGGGGAACGGCATCGTGCGCCCCGCGAATTTCCATCCGTCCGCGCCGGGGAAGGGCTGGTTCCTCCACGACAATCCCGCCTTCCCGTTCGCGGTGGTGAACCTGCAGGGGCGCGTCTATATGGACCCGCCGCTCGCAAGTCCCTTCGACACGGCGGACGCGCTGCTCTCCAAAATCGACTGCACCAACATCCTCGTGGATTTCCACGCGGAGGCGACGGCGGAGATGCTCGCGCTCGGCCACTACCTCGACGGCCGGGTGTCGGCGGTGATCGGCACCCACACCCATGTGCAGACCGCCGACGAGCGCCTGCTGCCGCGGGGGACCGCCTACATCACCGACGCGGGGATGTGCGGCGGGAGGGACTCGATCCTTGGGGTGGAGAAGGAACGGGCGATCGAACGGCTGCGCACCGGGCTGCCGGTGCGCTTCCAGAACGACCCGGAACAGATCGAACTGTGCGGCGTGCTGCTCGTGTTCGGGAAGACGCCCGGGAAGGTCGAGCGGATTGAACGGGTCCGGGTCCCCTGACGAAGAATGGAAAACCGGATAAAAATCCCCCGCAGCCCTGCCGGCCGCGGGGGATTTTTCGTTTTTTACGAATGTTCACAAAGCTGCGTTGAAATTATACGGCCTATGGGGTATAATATTTAGGATTTACATGAAGCGGAATCCGTTGGGCGGCCGCAGGCCGCCGGGACGATGGCATGGGAGTGCGGGATGAAAAAACGGTTTTATGCGCTGCTGGCGGCGCTGGCGGTCCTTTTGGGCGGCTGCGCCCCCGTCGATTTGAGCGACCAGCAGCAGGTGGATATTACGGGCCAACTGCAGGAGTCCGCCCCGTCCGCGACGGAGGCGGAGGAATCCGCCGCGCCCGTCGAAGGCGAGGTGCGCGTGGCCTACGACCCCTCGGATTCCCTCAACCCCTATACGATGACCTCCCAGCTCAACCGGCAGCTCGTTCCGCTGCTCTACGACAGCCTCACCCGGCCCGACAAGACCTGGCGGCCGGAAAACCTGCTGGCGCGGGAGATCACGCAGACGGACGGCAAGCAGTACGTCGTGAAGCTGCGCGGGGACGCGCTCTTCTGGGACGGCACCCGCCTGGACGGCAAGGACGTCATCTACTCGTTCACGACTGCGGTCGCCTCCGACTCCAACTGGAAGCAGATGCTTCAGAACGTGTCGGGCTGCTCAGTCAACAGCGACGGCGACGTCGTCTTCCGGCTCTATTCCGCCGACGCGGATTTCCCTGCGCTGCTCTCCTTCCCAATCGTCAAGGAGGGCACGGCGGGGGAGGACTTTCCCGTCGGCGTCAGCAAGTATTACGTCTCGGGCACCTGGCGGCAGGGGGTCGTCCTCGAGCAGAACCCCCTCTACTGGCAGGAGGCGGGCAGCATCAAAAAGGTACTGCTGGTGGGGGTGTCCGACCCGGGCGCGCTCGGCTTCAGCCTGCGTACGGGGGATGTGGACCTCGTCTACTCCGACCTGAGCGACCCCGAGCTCTCGAACCTCTCCGCCCAGAGCGCGCCCGTATCCCTCAACAACCTCGTCTATATCGGGATCAACGGGAGCCGCGGCCTTCTGGCGGAGCCGGCCTTCCGGCAGGCGCTCTCGCTGGCGGTCAACCGCGACGAGCTGGTGCAGAAGGCGTACGTCTCCCGCGCGCGGGCGACGATGTACCCGCTGAACCCCGATTTCTACCGCATGGAGTCGATCGAGCTCTCCGCGCCGCGCGACCTGACCAGGGCCGGGGAGCTGCTCGATGAACTCGGGCTGCGGCAGAAGGACGACGACGGCTGGCGGCTGCGCTACGGCGCGCCCGTCACCCTGCGCCTGCTCGTCAACAGCGAGAACGCCGCGCGCACCGCGGCGGCCGCGCTGATCGCCGAGCAGCTCGCGCGGCTGGGGATCAGGGTGGAGGTCGTGTCCCAGTCGTTTTCCCAGTACCAGTCGAGCCTCGCCGGCTACAACTACGATCTCTATATCGGCGAGACGCGGCTGATGGACAACATGGATTTTTCCCTGCTCTTAAACGGCGGGGCCCTCGGCTACGCGGCCCCCTACAGCGAGTACCTGAGCGACCTGGCGCGCGCCTACCGCGCGACGGGGACCGGCGTGGGGACGCTCTGCGAGGCGTTCTCCGCCCAGACGCCCTTCATCCCGCTCGTCTTCCGGCAGGGGGCGGTCTCGTTCGAACGGGCCTTCCAGGCGGAAATCCTTGCAACGGAGCAGGATATTTTCTATAATATAATGGAATGGTAGAACTTTACCCCGCGTGATTTCGTAACATTGCGCTGGCAGATAGAATGGAGGTTTTTCGTTTTGATCAGCATCGAGAACCAATACGGCACGGTGGAGATCTCCCAGGAGTATTTTTCCAACCTGGTCGGGAAGGCGGCGTCCGAGTGCTTCGGCGTCGTGGGCATGGTCAGTTCCCCCGCGCAGGGGCTGCGCGCCGCCATCCGCGGCAAAAAGACCCCCGACGAGGGGGTGCGCGTGCGCACCTCGGGCGGCGGGCTCATCGTCGACCTGCACATCGTGGTCATCTACGGCATGAATATCGCGGCGGTCACCCGCAGCATCGTCAACCGGGTGCGCTATACGGTGGAGCAGGCCACCGGGCTCGAGGTGGCAAAGGTCAACGTCTTTGTCGACGCGATGAAAACCGAGAACGCATAACGGATGCAAAACTTCTGAGATGGGGGTCATAAGATCGTGATTACAGGACGGATGCTCAGGGATGCGTTTATCTCGGGAGCAAACAACATTTCCAACCAGCGGCAGGCGGTCGACGCGCTCAACGTCTTCCCGGTGCCGGACGGCGATACGGGAACCAATATGTCGATGTCCGCCTCGGCGGCCAGGCGGGAGCTCAAGCGGATCCCCGACGACGCGACCGTTTCCCGCGTGGCGGACGTGTGCGCCTCGGCGCTGCTGCGCGGCGCGCGCGGCAACTCGGGCGTCATCCTTTCGCTGCTCTTCCGCGGCTTCTCCCGCGGGCTCAAAAACGAGACCGAGGCGGACGCCGAGCACATCGTGCGCGCGCTGGAAAAGGGCGTGGAATCGGCCTATAAGGCGGTCATGAAGCCCACCGAGGGCACCATCCTTACCGTGGCGCGCGTCGCCGCGATGAGGGCGCGCGAGGAGCTCCACGCCGACACCACCACCGAGGAGATCTGGGACGTCATCCTCGAGGCCGGCAGGGAGGCGCTTGCCGAGACCCCCGAGCTGCTGCCGGTGCTCAAAAAGGCCGGCGTCGTCGACGCGGGAGGGCAGGGGCTGATCGTCGTCTTCGAGGGCATGGCCGAGGTCTTCCACGGCCGCCCGGGCGTCGAGCCGGGCGAGGAGAAGCCGGCAGACAGCGATTCGATCCATCCCGACCGCAACGCGGCGGGCGAATACGTGGGGGAGATCACCCACACCTACTGCACCGAGTTCCTCGTCAAAAAGACGGAAAACTCGATCGACCCGCAGGATCTGCGCGAGTTCCTCGAATCGATCGGCGACTGCGTGGTCGTGGTCGACGACGACGACATCATCAAATGCCACGTCCACACCGACCATCCCGGCCAGGCGCTGGAGAAGGCGGGGACGAACGGCGCGCAGCTCACCAGCCTCAAAATCGAGAACATGCGCGAGCAGTACGAGGCGCAGAAGGCGAGCATCGTGGAGCCGGAGAGCGACGCCGGCTTCAAATACGCGGCGGTCGACCCGTCGCGCGAATACGGCTTTGTTGCGGTCGCCGCGGGCGAAGGGGTGCAGAAGCTCTTCGAGGACCTCGGCGTCGACAACATCGTGAGCGGCGGCCAGACGATGAATCCGTCGACCGACGACATCCTCTCGGCGGTGCACGCGACCCCGGCCAAGACGGTCTTCGTGCTGCCCAACAACAAGAACATCATCATGGCCGCCGAGCAGGCGACCAAGCTGGCAGACCGCAGGGTGGTGGTGCTCCAGACCCGCACGATCCCGCAGGGCCTGTCGGCGATGCTCGCCTTCGACCCCGATGCCGACGCGACGGCCAACCAGCTCGCGATGCAGAAGGCGTTCGAGCGGGTCGGGACCGGCCAGGTGACATTCGCGGCGCGGGACAGCGACTTCGACGGCCACAAGATTAAGGAGGGCGAGCTGCTCGCGCTGGAAAACGGCAGGCTCGCCTTCACCGAGAAGGACCTCACCCGCGCGGTCGTGCGGCTGGCCAAGGCCCTCACCCACCGGGACAGCAGCTTCGTGACGCTGCTCTACGGCGAGGAGATCGAGGACGGGCTGGCCGAGAGCGTGCGCGAGGCGGTGGCCGACAAGCTGCCCGACGACGTCGAGGTCGCGCTCATCAAGGGCGGGCAGCCGGTTTACTACTTCATCATCTCGGTCGAATGACCCGGGGGCGTTCGTGATGCGGCATCAGAAAGTCACCCGGATGGTGCTCGCCGCGATGTTCGCGGCAATCACCGCCGTGGCCTCCCAGATCATTTTCCCGCTCGGCTTCACGCCGGTGCCCTTCTCCTGCGCGATGATCGCGATCTACCTGTGCGGGGCGCTGCTCGATCCGCGGACGGCCTTCCTTTCCCAACTCGCCTACCTGCTGGCCGGCGCGGCCGGCGCGCCGGTCTTCTCCTACTTTTCCGGCGGCCTGCACAAGCTCGCCGGGCCCACGGGGGGCTACCTCTTCGTCTATCCGCTCATGGCGCTGGCGGTTTCGGCCGTCACACGCCGCTGGGGGCGCGGCTTCTTCAAATACTGCGCCGCGATGACGATGGCGCTCGCACTCTGCTACGCGGTGGGAACCGCGTGGTTCATGTTTGTGTCGAACACCGGGCTCGCCGCCTCGCTGGTGGCCTGCGTGGCGCCCTTCGTTCCGATGGACGCCGTCAAGATCCTGCTTTCCGCGGCGCTCGCCAGCGCGCTTTCCCGCGCGCTCGGTAAGGCGCGGCTGCTCGGGACTGGCATATAAACGAAAGCCCATCCGGGGCGGGCGGAACGCCCGCCCCGTTTTCTGCGGTTTTGTCCCGTTCTTCCGCCGCGGATGGTTTGGTATGGTATGGAGGCGAAAGATGATGATGAATGGAAAGTCCCTGCGCGCGGTGTGCGCGCTGCTCTGCTGCCTGACGCTGGCGTCCTGCGGGAAGGCTCCCGCGCCCGCCGCGCCGGAATCCTCCGTGCCGCCCGCCGCTCCGGAATCCGTGAGCGTTCCCACGGAGGAAGCGCCCGCCGTGGATGAGGAGTTCGCCCGAGTGGTGGAGGCCGCCGCTCCGGCCGCCCAGGAGATTACGGCGGAGTACGGGGAGGTAATCGCGGCGTTCCCCGAGGCGGAACGGGAACGGCTGCTCACGGCGGTAACGGCGCTGGGCGTCCCCGCGAAGTTGTGGGACTACGGGAACAGCGAGCGCGGGATCGAGGGCTGGCAGGCAATTGCGGAGTTCTGCGAGGCCTTCCGGCGCGGCGAGGACGCCGAAACCGCCTGGTACTGGGTCGGCGCCGAAGAGGCCGCGCAGTACCGGATGACGGCGGCGGACGGGACGCTCTCCCGGGAATACCGGTGCTGGAAATTCGGGGACCCGTCGCCCTCGGCGGATTCCACGACGGTGGAGACGCTGTCCGGCGTCAAATTCCGGGAGGACGGCTGGATCGAATGGAGCCGTTCCCCGGACGAGCTCCCGGAGCAGGAGCGGATCGTCCCGCTGCCGAAGGAGCTTTGGGGTCTCTGCGAAAAATACGTCATGCCCGTCGCCGGGGACCACAGCAACGTGCTGACGCGCGACTGGGACGCGGAAAACCACGGCGACGTGTGGTGGGAATTCGTGTTCGTCTCGCTCTCGAGCAGCGTGGGGAAGGAGCTTTCCGATACCTATGAAGCGGTGGAGGACGCCTATGACACCTACGAGGTGCCCGCCGCCGACGTGGAAGGGCTGCTGACGGGATATTTCCCGGTCACCGCGGAGGAACTGCGGGCGCTGCCCAACTACCGCCCGGACACACAGACCTACCGGATGCAGTATTTCCAGGGAAGCGGTACCTTTGTGGGCGGGGACCTGGAAGTGACGGATAAAACCGATCACCCCGACGGCAGCATGACGCTGCGGGTCGACTGGGTTCGCCCGGACGACTGGTCGGGACGGTATTACCTGACCGTCCTGCCCGGAGAGGACGGAAGCTGGAACTATCTCGGCAACCGGGTGGAGCCGGGCGCCGGGGGATAGACGACGGTTTGGAGGATACGGATGAACAGGAGACGGGGAATGGCCGCGCTGGCGGCCCTGCTGGTCTGCTGCGGCTGCGCCGCACAGCCCGCGGACGCGGGGAGCGCGCTTTTCGCGACGGAGGACGGGCGGATGACCTTCACGTTCCCGGCGGGCTGGACGGCGGACGCCGAAAGCCGCGCCTTCGACCTCGTCTGCCGCGACGAGGCGCGGGAGCTCTCGGCGGGCGTGTTCTCCTACACGCGCGAGGGCGCGGCAATGCCGTTCGAGCCGTCCGAGGCGCTCGACTTCCACGTGGAGGACTTTTGCGCCCGGCTGGAGGACGCGGGGGAGCCGGGCGGAAAGGAGGAGCGCGCCGACGGGGGACACTCCTTTACGTCGGTGCTGTTAGAGGCGGGAGGAACCGCCTACTATTTCACGCTGATCGAATTTTCCGGCTACTCGGGGCGGTTCGCGGTGGCGGTGATGACCTGCCCGGCGGCGGCCTTCGAGGCGGAGCACGCCGGGTTCGACGCGATCGCCGCCTCGGCCGCGCTCGCGGAGGAGCCGCCGGGCCCCGCTCCGCGCGGGCAGGCCGCGTAAACCCGCTTCCCGCGCGTTTTTGCGGTTGACATCGGGCGCGCGGGAGGGTATACTACAAAGAGATAACGGCGAAGATGGGGTCAATCCGTGGATTCCGGCACAGAGAGGCGCGCGGCTGGTGGGAGCGCGCTGCGGAAGAGGCGGGCGCCGCCCCGGAGCCTTCCGGCGACGAGCCGGACGCAGGCGGGCGTTAACCGCAGCGAGCGGCGCGGGGGTTTCCCGCGCAATTTGGGTGGTACCGCGGAAGGCAGATGCTTTTCGTCCCAACTTTTGGGGCGAGGAGCATCTTTTTGTATTTCCGCCGGAAAAGGTTAAAGGAGCGATTGAAAACAATGGAATGGACCGGACTCAACGAACTGCGTGAAAAATTCCTCAGCTTTTTTGAGAGCAAGGGGCATCTGCGGCTGCCGAGCTTCCCGCTGATGCCGTCCGCCGACGAGGCGAGCCTGCTGCTCATCAACTCGGGCATGGCCCCGATGAAAAAGTGGTTCCTCGGCATTGAGGAGCCGCCGCGCCACCGGGTGACGACTTGCCAGAAGTGCATCCGCACCCCCGACATCGAGAATGTCGGCAAGACCTCCCGCCACGGCACCTATTTCGAGATGCTGGGCAACTTCTCCTTCGGCGACTACTTCAAGCACGAGGCGTGCGCGTGGGCGTGGGAGTTCATCACCAAGGAGCTCGACCTGCCGGTCGACCGCATCTGGGTGTCGGTCTACCTGGACGACGACGAGGCGGAGGAGATCTGGACCAAGGAGGTCGGCGTCGACCCGGCGCGCATCGTGCGGCTGGGCAAGGAGGACAACTTCTGGGAGATCGGCTCCGGTCCCTGCGGCCCCTGCTCGGAGATCTATTTCGACCGCGGCGAGCAGTACGGCTGCGGCAAGCCCGACTGCGCCCCCGGCTGCGACTGCGACCGCTACGTCGAGTTCTGGAACCTCGTCTTCTCCCAGTTCAACGGCGACGGCGAGGGCCACTATGAGAAGATGGAGCACCCGAACATCGACACCGGCATGGGCCTCGAGCGCCTCGCCTGCATCATGCAGGGGGTGGACAACCTCTTCGAGGTCGACACGGTGCAGAATATCTTAAAGCACGTCGCGCGCATCGCGGACGTCGAGTACCACAAGGACGCCAAAACCGACGTGTCGCTGCGCGTCATCACCGACCACATCCGTTCCACCACCTTTATGGTGAGCGACGGCATCCTCCCGCAGAACGAGGGCCGTGGCTATGTGCTGCGCCGTCTGCTGCGCCGCGCGGCGCGCCACGGTCGCCTGCTCGGCATCAACGAGCCCTTCCTCTACAAGGTCTGCGAAACGGTCATCGGGGAGAACGCGAACGCCTATCCCGAGCTGGTCGAGCACAAGGACTACATCGTCAAGGTCATCAAGGTCGAGGAGGAGCGTTTCGCCCGCACGATCGACCAGGGCATGGAGCTGCTCGGCAGCTTCATCGACAAGATCGATTCCCAGATGGACCGGAAGGTCATGAAGGGCGCGGACGCCTTCAAGCTCTACGACACCTACGGCTTCCCGGTCGACCTCATCCGCGAGATCCTTTCCGAGCGGCACATCGAGCTGGACGAGGCGGAGTTCGACCGCCAGATGCAGGCGCAGAAGCAGCGCGCCCGCGAGGCGCGCGCCGCGCTGGGCGATCTCGGCTGGGAGGAGGACGTGCTCGCGGACCTCGGCGCGCCGGGGAAATTTGTCGGCTACACCGAGAACACCGCCGAGGCGAGGATCGTCGCGCTCGTGAAGGACAACCGGCGCGTCGACGAGCTGCACGACGGCGAGCTGGGCTCGGTCGTCCTCGACGTGACCCCCTTCTACGCCGAGAGCGGCGGCCAGGCGGGCGACAGCGGCTTTATCAAGGCTGGCGGGAACGCCTTCAACGTCTACGACTGCAAAAAGTCCAAGGGCGGGCATTTCGTCCATGTGGGCGAACTGACGGTCGGGACCCTCGCCGTGGGCGACCGGGTGACTGCGGCCATCAACACTGACCGCCGCCGCGACATCATGCGCAACCACACCGCCTGCCACCTGCTTCAGGCGGCGCTGCGGCAGGTGCTGGGCGACCACGTGCACCAGGCGGGCGCCTTCTATGACGACAGCGTCTGCCGGTTCGACTTCAGCCACTTCTCGGCGGTTACGCCGGAGGAGCTCAAAAAGGTCGAGGAGATCGTCAACCGGATGATCCTCGCGGCGGTCGACGTGCACGTCGACGAGATGCCGATCGAGGAGGCCAAGAAGCTGGGCGCGATGGCCCTCTTCGGGGAAAAATACGGCGACGTTGTGCGCGTGTGCGACATTCCGGGCGAATCGACCGAGTTCTGCGGCGGCACCCATCTGGAGAACACCGCGCTGGTCGGGCTCTTCAAGATCGTGAAGGAGTCGTCGGTCGCGGCGGGCGTACGCCGCATCGAGGCGGTCACCGGCAAGAACCTGCTGCGCTATTTTAGCGAGCAGGAGGCGCTGCTCGAGCAGGCGGCGGCGGCCGTCAAGGCGAGCCCCGCCGAGCTGCCGGCGCGCGTCGAGGCGCTGAACGGCGAAATGAAGGAGCTGCGCCGCAAGCTGGAGGGCGCGGAAGGCAAGCTGGCGGAGGCGCAGCTCGGCAACGTGCTGGAAAACTCCCAGATCGTCGGCGGCGTGCGGGTCGCGTCGGTCGCGATGACCGGCGCGAAGATCGAGGCGCTGCGCACGATGGGCGACCGGGTGCGCGAGAAGTTCTCCGACATTGTCTGCGCCTTCTCCACCACCAACGACGGCAAGGCGTCCATTCTCGTAGTCTGCGGTAAGCAGGCGGTCGAGAAGGGCGCGCACGCCGGCAAGATCGTCAAGGACCTCGCCGCCCTCTGCGGCGGCAGCGGCGGCGGCCGTCCCGACAGCGCGCAGGGCGGCACGTCGGAGATCTTCCGCGTCGACGAGGCGATGGCCCAGCTGACCTCCATCGTGAGCAGGCTGGTCGAATAAACATGCACCATACGGGAAGGAGGGCATACCATGAGCGACTGCATCTTCTGCAAGATCATCGCGGGCGAAATCCCCAGCAGGAAAATCTATGAGGATGAGCGCTGCTACGCGTTCCACGACATCGACCCCAAGGCGCCGGTGCACTTCCTCGTGATTCCCAAGGAGCACATCACCGGCGCGAACCGGATCACCGAGGAGAACGCGTCTCTTGTCGGACACATCTTCGCGGTGATCGCGAAGGTCGCCGCCGAGCTCGGCGCGGGCGACGACTACCGCGTCGTCACCAACTGCGGCCCCAAGGCTGGCCAGACGGTCGGCCACCTGCATTTCCACGTGCTGGCGGGCCGCGACATGACCTGGCCTCCGGGCTAAAGGCGCATGGCGCTTTGGCGTCCCGACCAAAGCGCCCCCGCTCGCGGGACTGCTCGGCGCGCCGCCTTCGCGGCGCGCCGAAGCGCGCTTCGCGCGACGCCCGCTCGATGCGCCTCACGGGGAGGGGCGGGCCGCCCCTCCCCGTGTGCCCCACCCCGGCGGGGCGCCCTTTGCGCGCACCTGCCCTCCGAATGGAGGGCAGGTGCGCGTGCGTCTATTTTTTCGCGGAAGGAAGGAGCGGCATGGGAAATCTTCTGGCCGTCGGCTGCGGCGGCTTTTTGGGCGCGTCGGCGCGCTACCTCGTCTCGCTGGCGGCGGGGCGGCTCGATACCCGGGGCTTCCCGCTGGGGACCTTCGCGGTCAATTTGGCCGGGGCGTTCCTGATCGGATTCCTGTCGGAGCTGCTCGCGCGTGTCTGTCCCGACCGGAACCGGCTGCGCCTCTTCTTGACGACGGGCGTTATGGGCGGCTTCACGACCTTTTCCACCTTCAGCCTTGAGACGGTGAACCTCTTCCAGGCGGGCCGGCCGTGGCTGGCGGCGGCAAACGTCCTGCTGAGCGTGGTTTTCTGCCTCGCGGGCGCGGCGGCGGGGAAGCTCTGCGCGGCGCGGGCGGCGTAAAGAGAAACGGAGCGGCGGTTGCCGCTCCAAACGCAACCTCTGTTTGCAGAAACAGCGAAAACCCAACGGAATACCGACGACATATCATTGGCAATTGTGCTATCCTGATAGCACAATGCGTGAAGAGGTGGTTGCCGTGCCGTTGGAGATTCATGGTGTGCGGAGGGACCCGTCGGTCTATCGGTCGATCGATCTGGCGGAGCGGCTTATCGAGGCAGTGGAACGCATCGCATGGCGGGAGAACGTGAGCGTCAACCGCGTAATCGTCAGCATGATCGCGTTCGGCGTAGAGGAACTGGAAAGGGCGGAGGAACCGCTAAGACCGTAAAGAAAGTGGAGGTACATATTATGGAGATCACCAAATTGACGGCGTTCATTTTCAGTCCCACGGGCACGACGGCGGCGGTCGCGAAGCCGCTGGCAGAGGCGCTTCTGCCCGGCGCGCGCATCGTCGACCTGACCTGCGCGGACGCGGAGGAGGAGCGCTTCGGCCCGGACGAGCTCGTCCTCTTCGCCGCGCCGGTCTACGGCGGGCGGATTCCCGCGCCTGCGGCGAAGAGGTTCGCGCGGATGAAGGGGGAGGGCACCCCTGCGCTGCTCGTCGCGGTCTACGGCAACCGGGACTACGACGACGCGCTGCTCGAGCTCTGCGATCTCGCGGAGGAAAACGGCTTTCGCCCGGCGGGGGCGGGGGCCTTCCTCGCCGAGCACTCGATCTTCCGTTCGGTCGCGCGCGGCCGTCCCGACGCGGCGGATTTGGAGGCGGTCCGGACGTTCGCCGGACTGGCGAGGGAGAAGCTCGCCCGGGCGGCGGGGGCGGGGGAATTCGGCCCGCTTGCCGTCAAGGGGAACCGGCCCTACCGGGAATTTTCCGGCGTGCCGCTCAAGCCCCAGGCGGACAGAAAGTGCGTCAAATGCGGCGCCTGCGCCGAAAACTGCCCCGCCGGGGCGATCCCGGCGGACGACCCCTCCAAAACGGACAACAGCCGCTGCATCTCCTGCATGCGGTGCGTCAAGATCTGCCCGGCGGGGGCGCGCAGGGTGAACGGCCTCATGCTGTCGGTGGCGGAAAAGCCGTTCGCGAAGAAAAACAGCCCGCGCCGGGAACCCGAGTGGGTCCTCTGAACGGGACGGTTCCGTTTGGATTGGTTTTTTATTGCAAATCCGGGGCATCCTGTGGTATATTAGTGGAGTGAATATCATCTGGAAAGAGGTAGTATTGTGAAACGGACAGAGATCAAACAGCTCTTCTCCGCGCCGCAGGATTTCGACGGCGCAGAGACGACCGTCTGCGGCTGGGTACGCACCATCCGCGATTCCAAGGCGATCGGCTTTATCGAACTCAACGACGGCTCCGCCTTCAAGAATTTGCAGGTCATCCTCGAGCAGGGGAGCCTTTCGAACTTCTCCGAGATCGTGAAGCTCAATGTGGGCAGCGCGATCACCGTGCACGGGCGGGTGGTGCTGACTCCCGAGGCCAAGCAGCCGCTGGAGATCCACGCGGAATCAGTGGAGGTTGAGGGCCTTTCCACGCCCGACTATCCGCTCCAGAAGAAGCGCCATTCGCTCGAATTCCTCCGCTCGATCGCCCATCTGCGCCCCCGCACCAACACCTTTGAGGCGGTGTTCCGGGTGCGTTCGGTGGCGGCGTTCGCAATCCATAAATTCTTCAACGAGCGCGGCTTCGTCTACGCGCACACCCCCCTGATCACCGGCAGCGACTGCGAGGGCGCGGGGGAGATGTTCCGCGTGACCACCCTCGACCCGAAGGACCCGCCCCTCACCGAGGACGGCAAGGTCGACTACTCGCAGGACTTCTTCGGCAAGCAGACGAGCCTGACCGTCTCCGGCCAGCTTGAGGGCGAGTGCATGGCGATGGCGTTCGGCAAGATCTACACCTTCGGCCCGACCTTCCGCGCCGAGAATTCCAACACCCCCCGCCACGCGGCGGAGTTCTGGATGATCGAGCCGGAGATCGCGTTTGCCGACCTCGAGGACAACATGCAGCTCGAGGAGGAGATGATCAAATACGTCCTGTCCTACGTGCTGGAGCAGTGCCCGCAGGAGATGGCGTTCTTCAACAGCTTCTACGACAAGGGCCTCATCGAGCGTCTGGAGGGAATCGTGTCGTCCGATTTTGGCCGCGTCACCTACACCGAGGCGGTCGCGCTGCTGGAAAAGGTCAAGGACCGCTTCCAGTACCCCGTCTACTGGGGCTGCGACCTGCAAACCGAGCACGAGCGCTACCTCACCGAGGAAATCATGAAGCGCCCGGTGTTCGTCACTGACTACCCCAAGGAGATCAAGGCGTTCTACATGCGCCTCAACGACGACGGCAAGACGGTCGCGGCGGTCGACCTGCTGGTGCCGGGCATCGGGGAGATCATCGGCGGCAGCCAGCGTGAGGAGCGGCTCGACGTGCTGCTTTCCCGCATGAAGGAGCTCGACCTGCGCGAGGAGGACTACCACTGGTACCTCGACCTGCGCCGGTTCGGCGGCACGAAGCACGCGGGCTACGGCCTCGGCTTCGACCGACTCATCATGTATATCACCGGCGTTTCCAACATCCGCGACGTGCTGCCATTCCCGCGCACGACCGGTTCGGCGGAGTATTAAAAAGAACACGGATCCGCCGCGGGCACTGGCCCGCGGCGGATTTTTTCTGCGTACGGGTGCGGGAAACGATGCAGCTTGTCCGGAAAATCCTGTGCCGATCGACCAGATTTCCCCTGTTTACGGGGGCCTGTTTTGGTGCGGAATCATGAATTTTGCAGGATTCAAAAATTCATCTTGCAAAACGGGCGAAATTGGCATATACTATAGCATAGGGTCCAAACGGCGGGAAAGCCGCGCGGGCGTATGACAAACTTTCCATTACATATGATATAGGCGGGTGTTTTGACAATGATGGCAAATGAACGCGGGGTTTCCCGCGAGGCGCAGGAGGTAGCGGTGATGTCAGGATATGCGGAGCTTTCCCGTGAGGAGCTCGAGGCGCTGCACGGGGAGCTGCTCGGGCGGTACGAGGCGTTCAAGGCGAAGGGGCTGAGGCTCGACATGTCGCGCGGCAAGCCGGCCGCCGACCAGTTCGACCTGGTTTCCGGGCTGCTTGACACGGTGACCTCCCAGTCGTCCACCAGGGCGGAGGACGGGGCGGACTGCCGCAACTACGGCGATTTCGACGGCATCCCCGAGTGCAAGAAGATTTTCTGCGACATGCTCGGCGTCGCGCCGGAGGAGCTTTTCGTCTGCGGCAACTCAAGCCTGTCGGTCATGTACGACGCGATCGGCAAGATGATGCTGCTCGGCGTGCGCCCGGGCGCGAAGCCGTGGCGCTATCTCGACAAGGTGAAATTCCTCTGCCCGGCGCCCGGCTACGACCGCCATTTTGCAATTACCGAGCTCTACGGCATCGAAATGATTCCCATCGAGATGACCCCCGACGGCCCGGACATGGACACGGTCGAGCGCCTGGTGGGCTCCGACCCGTCGATCAAGGGCATCTGGTGCGTGCCGAAGTACTCCAACCCGCAGGGCATCACCTATTCCGACGAGACGGTGCGCCGGTTCGCGCGGATGAAGACCGCCGCGGACGATTTCATGATCATGTGGGATAACGCCTACGCGGTCCATGACCTCTATCCCGACCGCCGCGACACGCTGCTCAACATCCTCGACGAGTGCAAGAAGGCGGGCGATCCCGACCGGGTCATGATCTTCGCCTCCACCTCGAAAATCTCCTATGCGGGCGCGGGCATCGCGGTGTTCGCCTGCTCGGAGGCCGTCATGAAGCGGATGAAGGAGCTGCTCTCCTTCCAGACGATCGGCTTTGACAAGCTCAACATGCTGCGCCACGCGCGGTACTTCGGGGACCTCGACGGCGTCATGCGCCACATGGATAAGCAGGCGGAGCTCCTGCGGCCCAAGTTTGCGGCGGTGCTCGACGCATTCGACCGGGAACTCGCGGGCAAGGGGATCGCCGAATGGCTCGCCCCCAACGGCGGCTATTTCATCTCGCTCGACGTGATGGACGGCTGCGCCAGGCGGGTGGTCCGGCTCTGCAAGGAGGCGGGGGTCGTGCTGACGGGCGCGGGCGCCACCTATCCCTACAAGAAGGACCCGCGCGACCGCAACATCCGCGTCGCGCCGACCTACCCGACCGTCCCCGAGCTCGAACAGGCGGTCGAGCTGCTCTGCATCAGTGTGCAGCTCGCGGCGGTGGAAAAGCTGCTGGCCGCGTAAAAGGGGAAAAATTTACAGAAAATGCGGGCGGGCAATTGTTTCAATTGCCCGCCCTGTGTTATACTAATCACATTGCATCATCCCGGCAGGGACGGAATCAGAAACCGGAGAGGAAGGACAAAGATGGCCCACGACAGATACGAAAGCCCCTTTTGCACCCGTTACGCGAGCGATGAAATGCAATACGTTTTTTCCGCCGACCACAAGTTCAAAACCTGGCGGAAGCTGTGGATCGCCCTGGCCAGGGCGGAGCAAAGGCAGGGCCTCCCGATCACCGACGCGCAGATCGCCGAGCTGGAGGCCCACGCGGACGACATCAACTACGACGTCGCCGAGGCGCGGGAGAAGGAGGTCCGTCACGATGTGATGAGCCACGTCTACGCCTACGGGGTGCAGTGCCCCTCGGCGAAGGGGATCATCCACCTGGGCGCGACGAGCTGCTACGTCGGCGACAACACCGACGTGATCGTCATGCGGGAGGGCCTGCGGATCATCCGCCGCAAGCTCCTCAACGTCGTTTCGCTGCTGGCGGATTTCGCGGACCGCTACAAGGACATGCCCGCGCTCGCCTACACCCATTTGCAGCCCGCGCAGCTCACCACCGTCGGCAAGCGCGCGACCCTCTGGCTCAACGAGCTGATGCTCGACTACGGGGAGCTCGAGCACCGCATCGCCTCCCTGAAGCTGCTGGGCAGCAAGGGTACCACCGGCACCCAGGCGAGCTTCGTCGAGCTCTTCGACGGGGACAGCGCGAAGATCCGGGCGGTCGAGGAGGACATCGCGCGGGAGATGGGCTTTGACGCGGTCGTGCCCGTCTCGGGGCAGACCTACTCGCGCAAGGTGGACAGCATGGTGGTCGGCGTCCTCGCGGGCATCGCCCAGAGCGCGAGCAAGTTCTCCAACGACCTGCGCATCCTCCAGAACTTCAAGGAGATGGAGGAGCCGTTCGAGGCCCACCAGATCGGCTCGTCGGCGATGCCCTACAAGCGCAACCCGATGCGCAGCGAGCGGATCACAGCGCTCGCGCGCTATGTGATGACCGACTCCCTCAACCCGGCGTTCACCGCCGCGACCCAGTGGTTCGAGCGCACCCTCGACGACAGCGCCAACAAGCGGGTCGCCGTGGCGGAGGCGTTCCTCGCCACCGACGCGATTTTGGGGATCATGCTCAACGTCTGCGACGGGCTGGTCGTCTATCCCAAGGTGGTGCGCCAGCGGGTGATGAAGGAGCTGCCCTTCATGGCGACCGAAAACATCATGATGGACGCGGTGCGCCGCGGCGGCGACCGGCAGGAGCTGCACGAGCGGCTGCGGGAGCACTCGATGGCGGCCGCGCGGCACGTCAAGGAGGAGGGCGGCGACAACGACCTGATCGAGCGCGTCTGCGCCGACCCGGCGTTCGGGCTCCGGAGGGAAGAGGTCGACGCGATCCTCGACCCGGCCCGCTTTACCGGCCGCAGCGCCGAGCAGGTGGAGGAATACCTGCGCGATGTGGTGAACCCGGTGCTCGAGGCGAACCGCTCCCTGCTCGGCGAGCGGGCGCAGCTTTCGGTATAATCCGCGCCCGCGCGGCAAAAACCGATTGACTTTTCCGTTCATATCCAATATAATTAAAAAAGTGCCGCATTGCGGCCGGGCGCGTCCCGGCGGATGTTTGGCATGGCCGGAAACCCGGGGGAAAGCCCGGCGGGGCGGGCAGTTTCAGGCCGCGGAGGATGCGCGGCGTGAAGTTGTCCGGGCCGCCGTGCGGACGGCCGGGGGAGGCCAGAGGAAAACCACGGGCAGCCGCGCAGCGGCTGCCGGCTGTTTTTGCAGTTGTGGTTTTGCAAGGAGGACAAGCAGATGAAAAAGGTTGGAAAACCGGTGTTCTTTGTCGTACTGATATTGATCGCCGCGTTTACCGCGCTGTCGTTCTTCGGCGTGTCGACCGCCTACGGGGATAACACCCACACCTACATCAAAGGTGTGGACGATATCCGCTGGGGCATCGACATCCGCGGCGGCGTGGACGTCACATTTACCCCGCCCGCGGACTATGACGCCTCTCCCGAGGAGATGGCGGCCGCGGAATCCATTATCAAGGTCCGTATGGTCTCCCAGAACATCACCGACTACGAGACCTATGTGGACGACAGCAAGGACCGCATCATCGTCCGTTTCCCCTGGAAGCAGGGCGAGTCGGACTTCAACCCCGAGCAGGCGGTCAAGGAGCTCGGTGAAACCGCGCTGCTGACCTTCCGCGAGGGCAACGAGTACACCGGCCCCGTGGTCATCGAGGGCAAGCACGTCACCTCGGCGCGCGCCGTCCTCAACTCCCAGACCAACGAGCCGATGGTCGAACTGAACCTCAACACCGAGGGCGCCCAGCTCTTCTCCGAGGCGACCGGCCGCCTGGTCGGGCAGCCGATCTCCATCTGGATGGACGAGAACCGCATCAGCTCGGCGACCGTCAAGACCCAGATCCCCAACGGCGTGGCCACCATTTCGGGCGGCTTCGACGTCAAGGGCGCGCAGGACCTCGCTGAAAAGATCAATGCCGGCGCGCTGCCCTTCAAGCTCGAGACCGAGAACTTCTCCTCGATCTCCCCGACGCTCGGCCTCGGCGCGCGTGACGCGATGGTCACCGCGGGCGTGATCGCCTTCATCCTGGTCGCGCTCTTCATCATCCTGATCTACCGCATGAGCGGCGTGGTCGCCACGATCGCGCTGGTCGGCCAGGTGGCGGGCATGATCGCCTGCCTCACCGGCTTCTTCGCGCCGTTCCCCTCCTTTACGCTCACCCTGCCGGGCATCGCCGGTATCATCCTCTCGATCGGCATGGGCGTCGACGCGAACGTCATCACCTCCGAGCGCATCAAGGAAGAGCTCCGCAACGGCAAGACGCTGGACGGCGCGATCGATTCGGGCTTCCAGCGCACCTTCGCGGCCATCTTCGACGGCAACATCACGATGGTGCTCGTCGCGATCATCCTGATGGGCGCGTTCGGACCGCCGAGCTCGATCTTCGGCACCATCTTCAGCCCCATCTTCCGCTGGTTCGGCGCCTCCGCCACCGGCGCGATCTACTCCTTCGGCTATACGCTGATCGTCGGCGTCATCTTCAACTTCATCATGGGCGTCACCGCTTCCCGCCTGATGCTCAAGTCGATCTCCAAATTCAAGCCCTTTAAAAAGGCGTGGCTGTATGGAGGTGACAAATAATGAAACAGATTGATATTGTCGGACGCAGAAAGATTTGGTTCACAATTTCGATTGTCCTGATTGTCATCGCCATCCTGGCCTCCTTCTTCCCCGGCGTGAAGCTGGACATCCAGTTCAGCGGCGGCACGATCGTCACTTACTCCTTTAACGGCGACCTCGACAAGGGCGAGTTCCAGAGCTCCATCGAAAACTCGCTGGGCCAGAAGGTCTCGCTGCGGGAGCAGAACGACGTCAACACCGGCGCCACCAACTACGTGATTACCCTCAACTCCAAGTCGGGCGTCACGCCGGACCAGCAGATCGCGGTCAACACGGCGCTCAACGAGAAGTTCCCCGGCGCGGACATCCAGACCGCCAGCATCAGCAACGTCGACCCGTCGATCGGGCGCGACTTCCTGCTCAAATCGGTGGTCGCGGTCGCCGTGGCCTCCATCCTGATGATCGTCTATATCGCTTTCCGGTTCCGCAAGATGAACGGCTGGTCGGCGGGCGTCATCGCGGTGGCTGCGCTCGTCCACGACCTGATCATCGCCTACGGCGCGTTCGTCGTCTGCGGCTTCCCGCTCAACGACAGCTTCATCGCGGTCATGCTGACCATCCTGGGTTACTCGATCAACAACACGATCATCGTCTACGACCGCATCCGTGAGAACCGCAGGCTGCTGCCGGTCAAGACCTCCTACAAGGACCTGGTCAACATTTCGGTCAACCAGTCGATGTCCCGTTCGATCAACACCACTGTTTCGACCGTCATCGCGGTCGGCTGCGTGTGCGTGATGTCGCTCGTCTATAACGTCAGCTCGATCCTGACCTTCTCCTTCCCGCTTCTGGTGGGCATGTTCGCCGGATTCTTCTCCTCGATGTTCATTTCCGGCTCCCTCTGGACGCTCTGGCAGGAGCACAAGCTCGCGAAAAAGTAAGGCTGGGCCATTCTTGGGCCGCCGGCACTGCCGGCGGCCCATCTCCATTTTGACAGCGCGCGGACGGCGCGCATATCATGGAAAAAGTCACTGCCCCGCGGGGCGGAAGGGGGAAGGCCGATGCTGGCCGGAATATCCACCGCGTGTTTCTATCCCGAGCTCACCGAGCGGGGGCTTTCCTATATCGCGGGCCTGGGCGCGCAGGCGGCGGAGGTCTTTTTTAACGCGCCGAGCGAGCTGGACGACGGCTACCTGCGCGAGCTGCGCCGGACGGCGGACGGCGGCGGCACCCGCATCCTCTCGGTGCATCCGTTCACCTCGGGGCTCGAGCCGCTGCTCTTCTTCTCCGACTACCGACGCCGCTTCGCGGACGGGATCGCCTTCTACCAGCGGTACTTCCACGCCGCCAACCTGCTTGGCGCGAAGCTCTTCGTCTTCCACGGCGACCGCAGGAACACCACCCGCTCCCGCCGGTTCTATTTCGACCGGTTCGCGGAGCTCTGCGAGGCGGGGAGGCGGATGGGGGTCACCGTCGCGCAGGAGAACGTCCCGCGCTGCGCGGGCTACTGCCCCGATTTCTTCACCGACATGCGCGCTTATCTCCCCGGCGCGCGGTTCGTCCTCGACATCAAGCAGTGCGTGCGGGCGGGCTATTCGCCCGCCGAGATGGCCGGCGCGATGGGGGAGGGCCTTGTCCATCTGCACGTGAGCGACCACGGGGCGCGCGGCGACTGCCTGCCGCTCGGGGCGGGGGAGCTCGACCTTGCCGCGCTGCTCGGAAGGGTGCGCGGGTACGGCTTCGACGGCGGCGTGATGCTCGAGCTTTACCGCGACAGCTACGGCGGGTATGGGGAGCTCGATGACAGTTATGCACGGATTCTTGCGGCGATCCACGCGGAAAATGGTTAAAATTCCTTGTTTTGCGGGGCATTTTGTGTTATGATACGGGTAATACAGATAGTATAAACAAGCGCCCCAACAGAATGAGGGAGATGGTCCTGTGAAGTGCCCATACTGCGGATATGTCGAAAGCAAAGTCATCGATTCCCGTCCGACCGACGAGTCGGAGCGCATCCGCCGCCGCCGCGAGTGCATCAAGTGCGGGCGGCGGTTCACCACCTATGAGGTCGTCGAGACCACCCCGCTGATCGTCATCAAGAAGGACAAGTCGCGCGAGGAGTTCGACTCGGGCAAGGTGCTCGGCGGCATGGTGCGCGCCTGCGAAAAGCGCCCGGTGCCGCTCGACGTGCTCGAGGAGGCGGTGCGGGACATCGAGATGACGCTGCGCAACTCGCTGGAAAAGGAGGTCCCCTCCTACAAGATCGGCGAGCTCGCCATGGAGAAGCTGCGCGGCATCGACGAGGTCGCCTACGTGCGCTTCGCGTCGGTCTATCGGCAGTTCAAGGACATCGACTCGTTTATGAAGGAGCTCCAGACCCTGCTGAGCTCCCGCGACGGGGACGGAAAATGATTTGAAACGAAAAGAGGGCCCATCCGGATATCCGGATGGGCCCTCTTTTTTGTGCCCGTGCTAAAAGATATTCGGCAGCGTGGGGATCTCCGCGTCGCGGATGTGGGAGATCAGGTGGCGCAGGCGCGCCACCTCCGCCGCGTATTCGGCGGTTTCGCCGTATTTCGCGAGCATGGGCAGGCGCGCCACGATGCCGGTGATCGTGTCGAGCTCGTCGTGGTGGATATAGCGCGTCATGACCGTTTCGTTGCGCTCCCACTGCTCGTGGAACTCGTCGGTGAGCCGCGCGGCCCGCGGCATGTCGTCCCGGTCGATGGCGTCCGCAATGGCGGAGAGGGAGGCCTCCATCTCGTCCGACACGCGCAGCAGGTGCATGAGCGCGGCCGTGCTCGCCGCGAGGATGAGCGCGATGATGACGCAGACTGCAACGACCCGTTTCATGACGCATCCTCCTTCCGGTCCTTGAGCTTGAGCTGTGCTTTGGGCACGATCAGGTAGTCGGCCTGGCGGTTGCAGGTCATCAGGAAGATGTCCTGTGTGGTGTAGCCGTTGTCGGTGATCGTTTTTTCGAGCCACTCATATTTGAGGTTGCAGTAGCCAAGCGCGCTGTCGATCACGACCCCGTCCGCGATGAGCACGACGGGCGGCGCGTCCGCGCCGGGAGGGGCCTGGAGATTGAGCATCCCGGCGGTGGCGGGCTGGGCGGTGAATTTGGGGTAGACCGAGAGGGAGCCGGTCGTTTCGACGATCGCGAACGCCACGTCGCGCACGTCGAAGATATCCTTGCCGCGCAGCTCCTCCATCATGTCGTCGATCGTGAAGCGCAGCTCCTTGAGCTGCTTCTGGTCGATCTTGCCGTCGCGGATGATAACGCGCGGCGTACCCGAGACGATGCGGCGCATCTTTTTATAGCGCAGGGTCATCGCGGAGATGAGAACGTCGAAGGAAACCAGCGTGAGGATGGGGATGATGCCGCCGATCAGCGGCACGTTGCTGTCCTCGATCGCCATTGTCGCGATGTTGGAGACCAGGATGGTGACGACCAGCTCGGAGGGCTGGAGCTGGCCGATCTGACGTTTGCCCATCAGCCGAAGGCTCAGAATGATCAGCGCATAGATGATCAGCACGCGGATGAATACAATATACAAAAGCCATCGAACCTCCATCGATTTTTACTGACTCTTAGTCTGGCCGGAAAGCGAATGGATATTCCCGCCGCTTTGCTGGCAATACTAACGCTGTATCAAACTGTAAAACGGGAGGAATGGGAATGGGTGTCATCCGTTATCTGAAGGGGCTGTTCGCACCGCCGCCCGCCTACGCGCCGCCGCGCCCGGACGAGGGCGCGGACAAAAAGCTGGGGAGCGCGCTGCTCGACAACCTGATCGGGGTGCGCGCGATGTTCACCGACTCCGGGGACCTCATCATCCACGAGGTGCAGGTGTGCGGCGTGCCCTGCGCCGTGCTGATGTGCGAGGGCATGGTGAACACCCAGACCTTTTCGGAGATGTTCGCGGAGCCGCTCACCCGCCTGAGACTCGAAAAGCCCGGCCCCGATTCGGTGCTCGACTGGGTGCGCCACCAGTCTCTGCTCGCGCCCGACCAGAAGGAGATCCACACCTTCGGCGAGCTCTTCCGGTTCATGATGTCCGGCTTTGTCGTGCTGCTCATCGACGGGATCGCAGGCGGTTCGGTCTTCGGCATCCAGGGCTTCTCCGGCCGCTCGGTCGGCGAACCGGCGGGGGAGACCAACGTGCGCGGCTCCCGCGAGGGATTTTCCGAGATGCTGCGGCCCAACATGTCGCTGCTGCGGCGGCGGTTCAAATCCCCCGACCTGATCTTCGAGATGACCGTCTTCGGGGACAAGAGCCGCACCGACTGCACCCTCGTCTACCTGCGCGGCGCGGTGTCGGACGAGCTGCTGCGCGAGGTCAAATACCGCCTCTCCAAGGTGAAGATCGACGTGGTGCTCGAAAGCGGCTACCTTCAGCCCTTCCTCGATTCGAAGCCGCTCTCCCTCTTTTCGGGGGTGGGCGTCACCGAGCGGCCCGACACCCTCTGCGCCAAGGTCGCGGAGGGGCGCGTCGGCCTGCTCGTCGACGGCACTCCCTACGCGCTCATCGTGCCCTATCTCTTTGCCGAAAACTTCCAGAGCCTCGACGACTACTCCCACCGGCCCTATTTCGCCACCTTCATCCGCTGGCTCAAATACGCGGCCTTCGCCCTCTCCATCCTGCTGCCGGGGCTCTATGTCGCGGTCGGCTCCTTCCACCCCGAGCTGCTGCCCGCGACGATCCTGACGAGCCTCGTCGTCAGCGAGGAGACGACCCCCTTCCCGCTGATGTTCGAGGCGCTGGCCGTCTTTTTCATCTATGAGATCGTGCGGGAGGCGGGGCTGCGGATGCCGCAGGCGGTCGGCCACGCGGTGAGCATCGTCGGCGCGCTCGTCATCGGAGACGCGGCGGTCAGCGCGGGCATCATCGGCGCGCCGATGGTCATCGTCGTCGCCGTCACCGCGATCAGCTCGTTTGTCGTGCCGAGCCTCTACGAGCCGGTGACGGTGCTTCGCTTCGCCTTTATCCTGATCGGCGGGCTGTCGGGCGTCTTCGGCGTCGTGCTGGCGCTGTGCGCCGTGATCGTCAACCTCTGCGCCGTGAACCCGCTCGGCGTCCCCGCGACCTCGCCCGCCACCCCCTTCTCCCTCTACCCGATGCGGGACGTGCTCTTCCGCTGGGGATGGCGCACGCTGGCGAAGGAGGACTTGCGGGTGCAGGATCTGGCGGGAAGCGACATCCGAGGGGAGGGGACCGCAGATGACCGGTAGCCGTCCGCGTGACATCTCTCCGGCGCAGCTCGTCATGCTGCTCCTGCTCTGCCGTCTTTTTGTCCTCTTCACCTATACCTCCCGCTCCGAAAACAACCTCTCCGGGCCGGCGGTACTGGCGGCCGTGCCGCTCGCGGCGGCCGGCGCGCTGCTGATGCTGCTGCCCTTCTTCCTGTTGCGGCGGAAGGCGGGCAGCGACATGCTCACCGCCTTCTGGCGGGTCGGCAGGCCGTTCGGCGCCGCGCTCACCGCCGCCTGCGGGCTCTTCTGCGTCTACATGGCCGCTTCGACGGCCGGGCACTTCAGCTTTTTCCTCGTGAGCACCGTCTACCAGAATGCAAAGCAGTGGGTGTTCGTCCTCCTTTTCCTGCTGGCGGCCGCCTATGCCGCTGCCCTCGGGCTGGAGGCGTTTTCCCGCGCGGGCGGCTTCTTTTTCGCGGCGGCGATGGCGGCGGGGGCGCTCCTGCTCTTCGCGCTGCTGCCCGAGGTCGACCTCGCGAACCTCGCGAGCCCCTTTTTGGACCCCGGCGCGCTTGCCGCGGGGACGCTTCGCGGCGTGGCCGGCAACGCGGATATCCTGCTTTTCCTGCTGCTCTTCCCGCGGGTGCGCGGCGGGAGCGGAAAGACCGGATTCTGGTGGGTGGCGCTCACCGCGGCGGTGTGGTGGGTGCTCTGCTTCTTCGTTCTGACGGCGCTCGGGGACTATGCGGGCACCCGCCTTTTCCCACTTCAGACCGCCGCCGCCGTGGCGAACCTGTCGGTCTTTGGGCGGATGGACCTCGTGCACATCACCGTGTGGATCATTACCGCCTTCCTACGCGCCGCCGCGTGGCTCTACTGCGGCTGTACCTGCCTGCGGCGGCTCTTCCCGAAGGTGCGGATGGGCGCGGCTTCCGCGCTCTGCGCCCTAGCGGCGGGAATCGCCGCGGCAGCCGCGGCGCCGCTGTGGGAGGCGGCCGGTTCCGCGTGGGAAAGCGGCGTGCCGCTTCTGCTGCTGGCGGTCGCGGCGCCGCTTGTGACCCTCTGCTTCCCGCGCGCAAAAAGCCCCGTGGAGGATGGAAAGGAGGCCGCGCAATGAGACGGATCGCCGCGCTTTGCGCAATTTTGGTTCTGCTGGCCGGGTGCGTCCCGAGCGTGCGGCTCAACGAGCGGGGAGTCGTGCAGGCGATCGGCATCGACCTTGCGGAGGAGGGCGGCTACCGCGCGACGATGCAGGTGCGCGAGGCGGTCGGCGCGGCGGCGGGCGCGAACCAGTCGCCCGAGGACGCCAAAACCGTGCTGGTCGAGGAGACGGGCGCGACGATGACCGAACTGCTCGCCCGCGCCTCGGCGACGCAGGGGCGGCAGCTCTTTTTGGGGAGCGTCCGGGTGATCGTGTTTGGGCAGGAGGCCGCGCGCGCGGGGGCGGAGGGGCCGCTCGGGTTCTTCAACTCCAATCACCAGATATCTCCGGCGACCCTCGTCGCGGTGGCGGAGGGAGAGGCGGGGGAGCTCATCCGCGCGGGCGAAAAGGACCCCGCCCTCTCGGCGGAGGGGCTGGCGGACGTGCTCGAAAGCGCGGGCAAGGGCGGCTTTTCGCCGCCCAGCCGCCTCAAGGACCTGATGGGCGCGGCGAACGCCGAGAACGCCGCGGGCGCGGTCACGCTGCTGCGCTACAGCGCCCCCGATTCGCCGAAAAGCGGGTCGCCGTCTTCGGAGGCGTCGTCTGAGGAAGGCGGGACGGGCTCCGAGGCGCGGCAGGCGGCGGAGAAGCCGCCTGAAAAAAAGCTCTCGCTCGGCGGGGCTGCGGTTTTTGTGGGGCACCGGATGGAAGCCTCCATCAGCCCGGCGGCGGCGTGCGGGCTCGAGTGGACCCAGAACCGCGCGAAGGCGTGCGTCCTCTCGGTGGGGGACGGCCAGCTCGGCGAGGTGGCCGCGGTGACCCACCGGCAGAAGGCGAAGATCACTGTCGAGATGTCGGGGGAGGTCCCCGTCTTCGACATCCGGCTGGAGGTGCGCAGCACCGCGCTGGAGAGCCGCCTCCTCTCGGGCGGCTTCGACGACCGGACGCGTCGGTACGCCTCCGCCCTGCAGGAGATCAAAATTCGCGCGGAGATCGAGGAGATGGTGGCTTCCTCCCTGCGCCGGGGATACGATCTGCTCGGGCTCTCCCGCCTGATGCGCCAGCGGTACCCCGCTTACTACGAGGCGCACCGGGAGAACTGGGGGGAGGCGCTCGCCTCCTGCGGGTACAACGTGGCGGTCTCCTGCGAGATCGACCGGACGGGCGCCGGTAACAGATAAGCGCTTGCGCGGAAGAAAAAGCCGGGTCGGCGCTCGTCTGAGAGCCGACTCGACTTTTATGTATTGTTACCGTCATATGACTATTTTAAAAAAAATTTATCGAAAAATTGGGAATTATGGAATGTGGATGATCCGGAAGGGCGTGCCAGTTTCAACGCATTTGCGCAGGGTGTCCGCCGTGCCGCGCGACCGACCGTCCCAGAAGGCGAGCACAAGGTCGGCGTACCCGACGATCTCGCTGTTGCGCACGAGCGGAGCGAAGCGCCCGTCCCGATCATAATCGGGCCGGAAGACGCGGATCGGCAGCCCCAGCCGCCCGGCGGCCTGCTCGGCGAGCGCGTCCACGCCCGCGGCGCCGCCGCTCACCAGCTCGGAGGCGTTCTGCGGGATGTGGGAGATGAGCTCGTCCAGGCCGTATCCGTAAATTTCCCGGGACCCGATGATTGCCACCCGCATTTCCATCCGTCCTTTCCGCTGCCTTTTTTTCAAAAAAACCGGCGGCGCTCCACCCAGATCCAGTATAGCAGATACCGGAACTTTTTACCACCGTGCGCAGGCAAAATCAGGGCGCGCGGCGGCGCGGGCGTTCGGGCTCAAATATTTTTTGCTCCCAAAAATCATTGAAGTTATTCCCCGCAATATTCAGATTATCCGGTGGAACAGTAAAAGCGTGAAATTTCTTTTTTGAATTTGATGAATACAGGGGGATTATTCCAATGAGAAAGCTGATACAAAAAGTCGCGGGAGCACTCTGCCTGGCGGTCGTCGCCGTACAATCGCTCGCGCTCTATACACAGGCGGTCCTGCCCGACCACTATTATGTGGCGGCGGGCGAGACCCTCACGATCAATTCCACGCTACCCATCACGACGGAATCCTCGGGCGACAGCCTGCCCGTCGAAGCCTATTCCACCGCGGGCAACAGTTATAATGTGGACCTCAAGCTCCCTTACGGCATCGAGATCAAGCAGGTCCAGGTCCAGGTGGTCGACCGCTCGATGGTGGTCCCGGGCGGCACGCCGTTCGGCATTAAAATGTTCACCGAGGGCGTCATCGTCGTCGGCATGAGCGACATTCCCTGCGGCGGCGAAAGCCGCAATCCCGCCAAGGAGGCGGGCGTCAAGGTGGGCGACATCATCACCGCGATGGACGGGCACGCGGTACAGACCAACGAGGACGTCGGAGCGGTCGTGACGGCCAGCGGCGGAAAGCCGGT
This sequence comes from Anaerotruncus sp., assembly GCF_057433415.1. Classification (NCBI taxonomy): domain Bacteria; kingdom Bacillati; phylum Bacillota; class Clostridia; order Eubacteriales; family Oscillospiraceae; genus Anaerotruncus; species Anaerotruncus sp. The sequence continues at coordinate 88,822 of NZ_DBMDHH010000003.1, forward strand.
CAGCATCGAATTCCAGCGCAGCGGGCAGGAGCTCTCCTGCAGCATGACGCCGGTCAAGAGCGACGACGGCAGCTACCGCGCGGGCATCTGGGTGCGCGACTCGTCCGCGGGCATCGGAACCCTCACCTATTATAACCCGTCGAGCGACGTGTTTGCGGGTCTGGGACATGCGATCTGCGACGTGGACACGGGCAACATCATGCCGCTGCACTCGGGCGAGATCGTCGACGTGAGCATCACCGGCGTGCATAAGGGGGAGAGCGGCGCGCCCGGCGAGCTGCGCGGCAGCTTCACCGGCTCCCGGACGGGCGAGCTGCTGATCAACTCGCAGGTGGGGATCTTCGGGACCGGCGGGCAGCCGTCCGCGGGGGCCGAGCCGGTGCCGCTGGCGCTGCGCTACGAGGTGGTCGAGGGTCCGGCGACCATCCGCTGCACCCTTGACGACAGCGGGCCGAAGGAGTACGCGATAAACATCGAAAAAGTCAGTATCGGGGAAAACAATCCGACCAAAAATATGGTAATCCGCGTGGTCGATTCAGAGCTTCTGGCAAAAACCGGCGGGATTGTGCAGGGAATGAGTGGCAGCCCGATCCTGCAAAACGGCAAGCTGGTGGGCGCTGTGACACATGTTTTCGTCAACGATCCGACTCGAGGCTACGGAATTTTTGCGGAAAACATGGAAAAGATGTCGTCATCCGTCGAAAGAGGGCGGGAATGACACCGGGAAATTCAACAAACTTTTAACAATTTCGGGCGCGGATTTCTTCGTCAAACTTACGGGAAAATGGTTGTCATAATTTCCAAAAAGTGATAAGATCTTATCAGGGAAACGGGAGGACATGGAGGCGTATTAGTAAGTGAAGGATCAGACAAAAGTGCTAATCGTGGAGGGTGGCGGAGAATATTGCGCGAAATGCGCGTCTCTCCTGAAAACCTACGGATTCGACACGGTGGTCGCGCCCAAAGACGGACTGGCCGTCGCGCAGTTGATCGGGGAAACCCGTCCCAAGGTGGTTTTGATGGATGTGTTCATGCCGAGGCTCGACGCCATCGGGGTCATGAACTCGGTCAAGGAGATGGGGCTCGGCTACGAGCCGCGCTTCATGGTCACCTCGACCTTCAGCAACCAGATGCTGGAAAACGAACTGATGTCCGCAGGCGCCTGCTACTTCTTCCTCATGCCGTTCGATCCGGAGGTGATGGTGGAGCGGATCGTCAAGCTGGCGGGCGTTCCCTCCGCGCCGATCGGCGCGGGCGCGGAACACGCCGCCGGCGGGGAACCGAACCTCGAACTCATGGTCACGGAGATCATCCACCAGATCGGCGTCCCGGCGCACATCAAGGGCTACCACTATGTCCGGGAGTCGATCATGCTGGCGGTCCAGACGCCCGAGATCATCAACTCGGTCACAAAGCTGCTCTATCCCACCGTCGCCAAAAAGTTCGGCACCACCGCCTCGCGCGTTGAACGCGCGATCCGCCACGCGATCGAGGTCGCGTGGGACCGCGGCGACGTCGACACCCTCAACAGCTACTTTGGCTATACGATCCACAACGGCCGCGGCAAGCCGACCAACAGCGAATTCGTCGCGATGATCGCCGACAAGCTGCGGCTCCGTCTGAAAAACGCAAACTGACTTTTCCGCGAATCCGCCCCGGCCGTCCGGCCGGGGCGGATTTGTTTTTCCAGTTGCCCGATTCATATTTTCGCGCGCGCGGGACATACTAATCGGGACGTAACAAGATGGGTTACGTCCCCGTTTGCAACACGTGCGAGAATTTAAGGAGGCGTTTTTTCATGGACAACTGCAAAGCGAACAAGTGCATCGAGTGCACCGTCACCCAGTGCCGGAACCACTGCGAGACTTCCAACTTCTGCGCGCTGGACCGCATCCGCGTCGGCACCCACGAGATGAACCCGACCATGGATCAGTGCACCGACTGCCTGTCCTTTCAGTGCAAGTAAAGGAACCCGGTGAAAAACGTCCGCGGCGAATCGCCACGGACGTTTTTTATTTCGGTATGGACGCGGTCATGCGGTGCAGGTGCGCGCCTCGGTGCGCAGGCGGAGGGTGGCCTCGAGCGGGTAGTGGTCGGACGGGTAGCGGCCGTCGATCGGGTCGGTGACCACGTGGCTCTCGACGATCTCAAACTCGTCGGAGACGAAGATGTAGTCGATCGGCTGGGAGCCCGGCTTCACCCGTCCGCTGAAGTTGTGGAGGGTGTTGTGGACCTCCGAAGGCTCGAAGCGGGAGTAGACGTCGGTGAGGTGGATGCCGGGGAACTCCTCGAGCTGGCTGTGGAGCATCCGGACCGGGCGGCTGCCCGGCTTGGCGTTGAAGTCGCCCATCAGCACGGTCGGTAGCGCGCGCTCCTCGTTGAAGCGCTCCATATAGCCGAGGATGACGCGGATGCCCAGCGTGCGGGCGATGCCGCAGATGTGGTCGAGGTGGGTGTTGAAGACGCGGATCGAACGCCCGAGATCCTTGAGGTAGATCTCCGCGACGGTGCAGATGCGCGGGAAGATGGCGTAATAGGCGCGCGAGAGGTGCTCGGGCTCCTTGGAGAGCCAGAAGGTCTTGATCAGATTCACCTTGGCGCTGTCGTTTTTGATGATGATGTCGCTGTGCTCGTCGCTTTGGGGCCGGATGCCCGAATAGCGGCCGAAGCCGAGGACGCTGTAGTCGACGTCGAGCAGGCGGCTGACGTCCTCGCGCATATTTGGGAGCAGCTCCTGCACGCCGATGATCGTCGCGCCGCTCTCGCGGATGTACTGCGCGGCGAGGGCGCGCCGTTCCGACCATTTATGAGAGCGGTTCAGCGGGAGGCCGAAGTCCCGCTTGAGGTTGAAGGAGATCACGCGGATCAGATCGTTGCCGTTCATGCTATCACCTGTATCAGAAGTTCTGTAGTTTATTGTAACACCTTAGTTTGAGCAATTCAATGCGGTCGGATGTAAATCTGCCGTTTCCACGCGCATGTAAAATGAGGAAGGGAATCCGCCTGACTTTGGCAGCGCCAAATCCCGACACGCGCTTGTAAAAAAGGCAAAATTTCGATATAATGTCCATAAAGAATTTCCCTGCCGCGCAGGGCTGAATATGCGGACGAACAAGGAGGGCTTCGGATGAAATTCATGGACGTGCAGGCCGCCGGAGGCACGCTGAAACTTGCGAAAATCGCGCGCGGGGCCGATTATTTCGGGGTGCGCATCCCCGAGGAACGGGCGTTTTCCCTGATGGACCGCTACCTCGAGCTGGGCGGCAACGTCATCGACACCGCCCGCATCTACGGGCGCGCGGAGGCCCGCGACGCGTCCTATTCCAACAGCGAGCCGATCGTCGGGCGGTGGCTCAAATCACGCGGGACGCGCGACAGGGTGGTGCTCATCACCAAGGGCGCGCACCATGTGATGGAGGACCCGTCGCAAAAGCGGGTGAACCGCGCCTGCATCGACAGCGACCTGGAAACCTCCCTGCGCGAGCTGGGGGTGGACAGCGTGGACATCTACTTCCTCCACCGAGATGACCCGGAAAAGCCGGTTTCGGAGATCATGGACGCGCTCGACCGGCATGTGAAGGCGGGCAGGATCCGTGCGCTGGGCGCCTCCAACTGGACCTGCGCGCGCATCGCGGAGGCGAACGCCTACGCCCGCACGAACGGGAAAACGCCCTTTACGGTGTCCCAGATCCAGTGGGGCGTCGCCTACGTGAAGCCGGGCGCGTGGCCTGACCCGACCCTTGTGAGCATGACCCCGGAGGAGTACGCGGGCTATCTCGCGCTCGGCATCCCCGTCATGGCGTTTTCGCCGCAGGCGGGCGGGTATTTTTCCAAAATGATTTCTGGCGAGCCGCTCCAGCCCAAATTTGCCGAGCGGTACGACGGCCCGGAGAACCGCCGCAGGCTCGCGGCGCTCCGGGAGATCTGCGCGCGCACCGGCGCGTCGCCGGCGGCGGTGCTGCTGGGCTACATCACCTCGAACAGGCTGCCGGGCAGCGCGGTGATCGGCTGCTCGACGCTCGAACAGCTCGAGGACAGCATGTCCGCCTGCGACCTCACCCTCAGCGAGGCGGACATCGCCGCGCTGGAGCAGTGAGATGGTGGCGGCGGTAAACCTCGAGGCGGGCATGCCCACGGTGGAGATCGCGCTCCGGCGGCTCGAGCTGGGGCTCTCCGACGCGCGGATGCGGCATGCGGCCGCGGTGCGCCTCATCCACGGCTACGGAAGCAGCGGCCGGGGCGGCGCGATCCACGACGGCGTACATAGCCATCTCGCCCGGATGAAGTCGCAGGGCAAAATCCGGGAATTTGTCCCGGGGGAGGAATTTTCCCCCTTTTCGCAGCAGGCGCGCAATGCGCTCGCGCTCTGCCCGGAGCTCTCCCGCGACCGCGATTTCGCCCGTGAAAACCGGGGCGTTACGCTGGTGGTGCTCTGATGCGCGCCGCCGTCCGGGAACGGCTGCGCCCGCGCGGGCTGTTGCGCCGATGGTGGCCAGTGCTTCTGACGCCGGCCGGGCTTCTGCTCGTCTGGCTCGCGAGGCGGGACCCGTGGGGGACCGAGCGCCTCTTTTCCGAGGGGCTCTATCCGCTGCTCGCGCGCCCCGTCGGCGCGCTGACCTCGCTGCTGCCCTTCTCCCTCTTCGAGATGGGCGTGATCGTCCTGCTGGCCGCCGCGCTCCTGTGGATCGGACGGGGGATTTTCCGGCTCGCGCGCTTCCTGCGCGGAAGGGGAGAGCCGCCCCGGTTCGGGAAGACGCTGTGGCTGCTCGTCAACGGACTGAGCATCCTCTTTTTCCTCTTCGTCACCACCTGCGGGCTCAATTACTACCGCCCCGAGTTCGCCGCGTTCAGCGGACTGGCGGTGCGCGACTCCTCCGCAGAGGAGCTGGCCGCGCTCTGCGGCGAGCTCGCGCTGGAGGCGAACGCCCTGCGCGAGGGATTGCCCGAGGACGCATCCGGCGTCATGCGGCTCACGGAGGATTTTTCGGGAAACGCTGCGCGGGCGCGGGCGGATTTCGCGAAGCTGAAGGAGGATTACAACGTCCTCCCGGCCTTTGCGATCACCCCCAAGCCGGTGCTCAACTCCACCCTGATGTCGATGGCGCAGATCACCGGGGAATTTACCCTGCTCACCTTTGAGGCGAACATCAACACCCTTGCGCCCGACTACTCGGTGCCCGCCACGATGTGCCACGAGCTCGCGCACACGCGGGGGTTCATGCGGGAGGACGAGGCGAACTTCATCGGGTACCTCGCCTGCCGGAAGAGCGATTCGCCCGAATTCCGCTACAGCGGCGTGATGCTCGCGCTGGTGCACGCCGAGAACCGGCTCTACGCCGCCGACAGGGAGCTCTTTTTCCAGGTGGACGCGCTGCTTTCCGACGGGGTGCGGCGCGACTTCGCGGCGAACAACGCCTACTGGGCGCGGTTTGAGGGCCCGGTCGCCGAGGTCAGCACTGCGGTCAACAACACCTACCTGCGCGCCAACAACCAGTCGGACGGCGTCAAGAGCTACGGCCGGATGGTCGACCTGCTGCTCGCCGATTACCGGCAGCGGCACGGAATGGAATGATCGCGAATGCATCTTGGACGCCGTAGCAAGGAGAGGGTTTCATGATTGTTGAAATTTGCAGTGTGGTTATCGCGGCTTGTGCGCTCTTTGTTTCCGTTTTTACGGCCTATATCCAGAAAAAACATGACCGGATCAGTACCTTGCCGATATGCTTTATTGTGGAAAAATGCCATGAAGGGAATCTTGCGGTTCTGATCAGGAACCTGGGTTTGGGCGCGATGACAATTGACAAGGCCATGATGACACGTGGAGAAGAGGTCCATGGCAATTTGATCGAGATGATGCCCAAGGTCAAGCAGAAGTGGGAGGGCTTTTCCCTCGAGATTGAAGGACGGACGATCCTGCCTACGCAGGAAATCGTCCTCATTGCCATTAATCCTAAGAGTGAATCCATACGGCAGGCGGTTAAGGACGCTCTGACCGGAGTGGAGGTGTCGATCTCGTTCCATGATGTCTATGGGAAAGAATATCACAAGGAAAAACGGCTTGGAGAATGGGGGATCTTGGAAAAGGATTTTGGTTATATCGCAAAATAAAGATCGCAAAGCCGGCCCCGCTTTCTTAAACGAGAAAGCGGGGCCGGCTTCTTCAAACGGGATTATTTCGCTTCGATCGAGACGAGCTGGAGGAAGGGCATTCCATTGAGGCGGTTGACGCGGAAGGTGAAGAGGGAGGCGCGCACGGGGCTCAGGAAGGAGGTGTCCCCCTCCTCGAAGAAGTCGACGTCGTAGGCGATGCCGCCGTCGGGCGCGCCCTTCGGCTCGGAGGTCGCGAAGTTTTGCAGCTCCCCCTCATAGCCGAGGGTGTAGCCGTAGGTCTGCATGTCCGGGTCGTAGCGGGGGGAATCGGTGAAGGAGAAGCCCTCGATGCCGAAGAGGCGCTGGGCCATATCATCGATCACCGTGTCGGGGATGAGGTAGTTGCCCTTGTCGTCCTGGTCGAAGAAATAGCCGAGCAGGTCCTTCATCCGGAACGCCTCCATCTGACAGAAGAAGAGCACGCGGTCGGGGTCCAGCTCGGAGGTGGAGGAGAGGCTCTCCGTGCCGCCGAAATAGTTGAGGAACTGGTTCAGCGACTGGTTGATGAGCTTCATGTCCGCGTCGGTCAATTCGGGCAGGGGGTATTCTGGCTCCTGCTCGTCCGGCTCGGACGACTGGGGCTCCGGCTCCTCCAGTTCGCTGGCGGGTTCCTCCGGCTCGCTCTGGGAAGCCGGTTCCTCCTCGGGGACGGGGGAGGCCTCCCGCGAAGCGCAGCCCGACAGGGCCAGCGACAGGATCAGAAGCACGCAGAGCGTGCCGGTCAAAAACCTTTTCATTAAAACGCCTCCTGACGTCGTCATTTCTATCTGGACCTATTCTATCATGCGCCGGGCGCGCGGTCAACCGGCCCCGCGTCCTCCGCGGCTGGTCCGGGCGGGGTGGAGCTGCCTGCCGACAGCGGACAATACGGCGCTGTTCCGCCGGGGTGGAGAGAGGCGGACGACCGGCAGGAGCCGCCGTCCGCGGCGTCCTTTGTATTTCTTCGGCGCACAGAACCGCCGCAGTGCACCGCATACAGGATTTAGTGCTCGGGGGTGCAAAATTTAGCAATAAAGGCTATTGATTGCGTCAGGGATAAGTGCTATGATAGTAAAAATATAACCGCCTGTAAGGGCGCGGAATACTGATGAGATGAGGAATGGAGGACGTATGCTGAATACGAATGCAAGTGAAAAATTCACGAAGGAAGGGCTCACCTTCGACGACGTGCTGCTGGTTCCCGCGCGTTCCGAGGTGGTCCCCGCGGATGTGGACATCTCCACCGAGCTGGTCAGGGGAATCCGGCTCAACTCCCCCTTTCTGACCGCCGCGATGGATACCGTCACCACCTCCAAGATGGCCATCGCGATCGCGCGCGAGGGCGGCATCGGCATCATCCACAAGAACATGAGCATCGAGCGGCAGGCCGACGAGATCGACACCGTCAAGCGTTCGGAAAACGGCGTCATCGCCAACCCGTTCTACCTTTCGCCCGAGCATTTCGTCTATGACGCGGACGAGATCATGGGCAAGTATAAGATTTCCGGCGTGCCCATCTGCGAGAACGGGAAGCTCGTCGGCATTCTTACCAACCGCGACCTGCGCTTCCTCGAGGACTACGGCATCAAGATCAAGGAGGTCATGACCAAGGACCACCTGGTCACCGCCCCGGTCGGCACCACCCTTGACGACGCCCGCCAGATCCTGCGCAAGCACAAGATCGAAAAGCTCCCGATCGTCGACGGCGAGGGGTACCTGCGCGGACTCATCACGATCAAGGACATTGAAAAGGCGGTCCAGTACCCCAATTCCGCGCGCGACAGAGGCGGGAGGCTGCTGGCGGGAGCCGCGGTCGGCATCACCCACGACTATATGGACCGCGTGGACGAGCTGATCAAGGCGAGCGTCGACGTGCTCGTGCTCGACTCCGCCCACGGGCAGCAGACCAACATTTTCACTTGCTTAAAAGCCATCAAGCAGAAATATCCCGAAATCCCCATCATCGCAGGCAACGTGGCCACCGCCTCCGGCACCGAGGACCTCATCAAGGCGGGCGCGGACGCGGTCAAGGTCGGCATCGGCCCCGGCTCGATCTGCACCACCCGCGTCGTCGCGGGTATCGGCGTGCCGCAGCTGACCGCCGTCTACGACGCGGCCTGCGCCGCCTCCAAATACGGCGTGCCCGTCATCGCGGACGGCGGCATCAAATATTCGGGCGACATCGTCAAGGCGCTTGCCGCCGGCGCATCGACCGTCATGCTCGGCTCGCTGCTCGCGGGCTGCGCGGAAAGCCCGGGAGAGGTCGAAATCTACCAGGGCCGCAGCTTCAAGGTCTACCGCGGCATGGGCTCGCTCGCCGCCATGGGCGAGGGCTCGAGCGACCGCTACTTCCAGGAGGGCAAAAAGAAATTTGTCCCCGAGGGCGTCGAGGGCCGCGTCCCCTACAAGGGCACCGTTGCGGACACGATCTACCAGCTGATCGGCGGCATCAAGGCCGGCATGGGCTACACGGGCTGCAGGACGATCCCCGACCTGCACGAGCGCGCCCAGTTCATCAAGATCACCGGCGCGGGTCTCAAGGAGAGCCATCCGCACGACATCTACATCACCAAGGAAGCTCCGAACTACTCCCTCAATCCGTAATCTCCAATATCCCCCGGCCCTGCCGGGGGATATTTATTTCCTGTGGCAATCTTTCGGGGATTTTGTTATAATGAAACCATCAAAGCGGAAGGGGTGCGCGCATGGAGATCGGCGTGATCGGGCTGGGCGGTAACGGCCGCGCGGTCGTCGGACAGCTGCTTGAAAAGACGGCGCGGAACCTCTCGGTCTACGACCCGGACGGCAGGAGCGTCCGCCGCGCCGTAAACGTCTGCGCCACGGCGGCCGAGCTCTGCGACCGCTGCGATCGGATCGTGGTCGCGCTTGACGCCTCCGCCGACCTGACGCGCCTTTGCAACAGCATTGCGCCCTTCGTGCGTCCGGGGCAGATTTTCATCGACCTCACCGACACCTCCCCCGCGCTCGCGCACGCGGCCGCAAACGGGATGCGCCGCCTCGGCGCGGCCTATATCGACTGCGGCGTGTTCGGCCGGGAGGGGCTCGACGGGCCGTTCATCCTCTTCGCGGGGGGCGACAGCGAGGCGTTCGCCGCGGCGCTGCCGCTCATCCGCTGCTTCGCGCCCGACTGCCACTACGCGGGCCCGCCCGGCCGCGGGCGCGCGATGCGCGTCATCTGCCGGGCGCTTGCTGCGCAGCTCATGCGGGGCGTCGGCGAGGCCGCCGCGCTCGCCGCCTCCTTCGGCGTGGGGAGGGAGGCGTTCACTTCCGCGCTCGCGGCGTTTGAGCGGATCGCCGACCCGCTCGCGGAGCTCGGAGGCGGCTTGCCCGGCTTTTCCGCCGGGGAGCTCGCGGAGGACGCCGCGCTCGCCTCCGAGATGGCACGGCGCGCGGGGCTCGAACTCGGCGGGCTCTTTGCCGCCGGGGAGCGCGCGGAACCATAGACGGGAAATATCGGGCGGGCCGCGTGAGCGGCCCGCCTTTTTGGCGCGGCGGGAAAGACGGGCCGGGGGCGGGACCGCCCTGCCGCAGGCAGGGCGAGGCGGGCGGAGCCCGCCCGCGCCGTCCGGGGGACGGCGCGTCCCGCCCCCCGAGCCTCGCCCCCAGCGGCACGCCTCGCGGCTTCAGGACGCAAAAAGAGCGCCGGAGACTTTCGTCTCCGGCGCTCGTGCGCTACGCTTCTTTGCGGTATGCGGCGCGCCCCGCGTCAAAGAGGTTTTGACCGGCGCAGTCCGCCGCGACGATGAGGGGGAAGCCGCGGACGGTGAGGCGCTTGACCGATTCGCACCCCAAATCCTCGTAGGCGATGACCTCGCAGGAGGTGATGCACTGCGCCGCGAGCGCGCCGGCCCCGCCGATCGCGCAGAGATAGACGCCGCGGTTGCGGACGATCGCGTCATAGACCTCCCGCGAGCGGCCGCCCTTGCCGATGGTGGCGGCCAGCCCCCGGTCCATCAGCGCGGGGGTGTAGGGGTCCATGCGTCCCGAGGTGGTGGGTCCGCAGGAGCCGATCGCCATACCGGCGGGCGCGGGGGTCGGCCCCGCGAAGTAGATGCACGCGCCTTCAAGCGGAAAGGGGAGCGGTTCCCCGGCCCTGAGCGCGGCCATCATCCGTTTGTGCGCCGCATCGCGCGCGGTGTAGATGGTGCCCGACAGCAGGACGCGGTCGCCCGCGCGCAACTCCGGGGCCTTTTCGGAGAGCGCGGAGGCATCAATCCGGAAGGTGTTCATCCACGGCACCTCCCAGGTATCCCGCTTCGTCCGCGGGCTCGGAGAAGGGTGGCTGCTCCTCAGTGTAATCCAGCCGCGTGTCGTCGCCAAACTTCTTTTCGACCTGCCGCACGACCTCCTGCATCACGTCAATGCGGTCGTTGAGCACGAAGAGGATCTCCTCGATCGACTTGCGCAGGCGCGCCGCGTCCCCCTTGAAGCTGCCGAGCTCGCTGTAGAAGTTGCGCATGTAGGCGTGCGCCTGGTCGGTGATCTGCGCGGCCTTGCCGTTTGCCTCGGCGATGATCTGGTCTGCATTTCGCTTCGCCTCGATCATCGCGTCGCCGATCTGGCCGGACAGCTCGTCGTATTTTTTGCTCTTATAGTCGAGGCTCTCCGCCTTGAACTGAAGCTGGCGGCCGCGTTCGATCTGGATCTGCAGCTCGCGTTCGCTGTCGGAAAGCTGTTTTTGCAGGGCCTTGTTCTGGGTGTCGAGCTCGGAGATCATCTCCTGCGCCTGCCGCGCGATGCCGCGTTCCTTTTCCAGCTGCTCGGCCACGGCGGTCAGCTTGCCCTCCTGGTCGGCGAGCTGGGCTTCCAGCTTTTTGATGTGCGCGACCTGCGAGTCCTGCGCGCGCGCGTATTCCTCCAGCTTTGCGGAATAGTCCGCCTCCGCGGCGTGGAACTGCTCGTTGAGCGCATCAATATAGCTGAGCACCGATTTCTTATCAAAGCCGCCAAAAGTGGTGGTCTTAAAAGTCCCCGCTTCTCCCATAATTCGACATCCTTTCCGATGGTTCGTGGAATGGTCTGATAGATATTATCAGTATATCATGATCCCCCCAAAAAACAAAGGAATATTTTATTGGAGCGGTGCGGGGGAAATCCGTGGGAGGGTGGGCAAAAAATTCCTTGCTTCGCGGCAATATTTCTCGATGTTGCACAATATGATTCCGATTTTTTGTGTGATATACTAAAACAGGTATCATATGGATGGAGGATGTATGGATGAAAAAACTGGCCGCATTCGATCTCGACGGGACCCTGAGCCAATCGGACAGGTTCCTGCTGCCCGCCTACCGCAAGGCGCTTGCGCTCACCGGGCGCGACCCTCTGCCGGACAGCCTGCTGCTGACGCTGATCGGCGGGACCGCCGCCGACAACGCCAGGGTGATCTCACCCGACGGCTCGATGGAGACATACGAGGAATTCAATTTCCACGTCGTCCAGGCGATCCGGGAGACGATTCCCGGTCTGGCGCGCGCCTATCCGGGGGTGGAAGAGAGCCTCCGGGAACTCCGGAGGCTCGGCTATAAAATCTATCTCTGCTCCAACGCGCGGCGCGAATATACCGATCTCGTCCTCGGACAGATCGGGCTGCTGCCCCTCTTCGACGGCACGCCCGAGGGCCGGGACGGCTGGGACAAGCCGCAGCTGCTGGCCCACATCCTCGAAACCGAGCGCCCCGGCGCGGCCGTCATGGTGGGCGACCGGCACTTCGACAGGACGGCCGCGCGGGAAAACGGGGTTCCCTTCGTCGGCTGCCTCTACGGGCTGTTTCCCACGGAGGTCACGGGCGCGGACGCGGAGGTCAAAAGCGCGGGCGAGCTGCCCGAAGCGATCGAACGGCTGACCGCCCTTTAAGCCTCGGCCCGCCGTTCGGGGGCCGCTCCCGTCCACAGGTAGCGTCCGAGCAGCACGGCGACCGGCGCGGCAAGCATCCCCCAGAATCCCGCGATTTTAAGTCCCGCGTACATGGCGGTGATCGTCACGATGGGGTGCAGGCCGATCTGGTTGCCCACGATGCGCGGCTCGAGGATGTTTCGCAGCACCTCGATGAGCGCGAAGAGCAGGATGAGCCCCACGCCGCCCACAAGGTCGCCCCCCGCGATCAGCACGATCCCCCACGGGACGAGGATGGTGCCGGTGCCGATGAGGGGCAGGATGTCGAGCAGGGCGATGGCGGCGGCCACCGGAAGCACATACTGGAAACCGAGCAGCCACAGTCCGGCGAGCAGTTCCAGGAAGGTGACCGCCACGATGACCGTGTAGGCGCGCACCATCTTCCACACCGTCTCCCGCCCGAACCGCTGGAGCCCGCGCAGGCGTTCCTCCCATTTGCCGGGGAAGAGCCCGCAGAGGAAGGCGCCCACCTGCCGGTAGCCGGTCGCGGTGAGCATGCTGATCACGACGGTGAAAACCGCCGCGATCAGCAGGATGGGCAATTTAGCCGCCAGCCCGGCGGCCCAGCTGACGAGGTGGGTGGAGCCGTCGACCGCCGCCTGGCGGATGGTGTCGGACACCGCGCCCGAAAACTGCTCAAGTCCGCCCTCCGCCGAGGCCCCGAAGCGCCCGGCGAGCCCGTAGAACCAGCCGCTGAGCTGGTCGAACAGCGGCGCGACGTTTTCGGCGTAGAGCTCGGGCAGGCGGAGCAGCAGCTCGTAGAGCTGGGCGAGCAGGATGGTAAGGAAGAGGGCGAGCATCCCCGCCGCCACGAGGTAGAAAAAGAGGAGCACAAGGACGGCGGCGCAGGACTCCTTCATGCGCGTTTTTTTCGCGAATTTCAACGTCGCGGGGCGCAGCAGCGCCGCCACCCCCGCGCCCAGGAAGAAGGGCAGCGTCCAGCAAAGCAGGTAGCGCACAGCAAAATAGACCGCCGCGCCGAGCGCCGCATAATAGAGGATATCCACCACGACACGGAATTTGTCGTCCGCCTGCACGCCGCCGCCTCCCTTCAACAAAATGGTCCCTATAAAGGGTATGCAGACGGCGGCGAAAAAACACCGGTTCGGACGGTGCGAAAACATTGGCAGGACTGCTGCCGGAATGGAAAAAATCCAGCCAGGCAGTTTCCCATGGACATCTTCACCAGAACCGATCTGCAAAATCTGCGAATCTGTGACAAAGTGACGGTTTACTTTGGCGGGTAGGTGTGGTATAGTGTATTTGTCTGTAATACAAAAGTATGCGAGGGGTGGACGCTTTGTCCGAAAATTTGAAATTCCTGCTGGTCGACGCGCAGGTTTTGCCGGATGTATTCCTTAAGGTCGTGCAGGCGAAGATGCTGCTGGCGCAGGGCAAGGCCAAAAGCTCCTCGCAGGCGGCGCAGATGGCGGGCATTTCCCGCAGCGCGTTCTATAAGTATAAGGACGCGATCTATCTGTACGACGAGCGGATGAACGAGAACCTCGTGACCTTCTACCTGACGCTCGAGGACCGCCCCGGCGTGCTCTCCTCGCTGCTGAGCTCCTTTTACAAGGCCGGCGCGAACATCATCACCGTCAACCAGAACATCCCGGTCGACGGCGTGGCGATCGCGACGGTGTCGGTGCGCACCAACCAGTCGAGCCTCTCCCGCTCGGAGATGATCGAAATGCTCGGCGCGCTCGACGGAATCGTCGAGGCCAAGACGATCTGATCCCTTTCCCGTCAAAATACGTTTGGAGGTACCATGTCATGATCAATATCGCGGTTCTGGGCTGCGGCACCGTCGGTTCCGGCGTTGTCGACGTGTTTTTCAAAAATAAGGAGAGTCTTGAAAGGAAGGCGGGACAGGAGCTCGATCTCAAGTACATCCTCGATGTGCGCGATTTCCCCGACAGCCTCTATGCCGACCGGTTCGTCAAGGATTTCAACGTCATCCTGAACGACGACAGCATTTCGATCGTCGTCGAGGTGATCGGCGGGCTCGAGCCCGCCCACGAATATACCCGTGCCTGCCTCGAGCGGGGCAAGAGCGTGGTCACCTCCAACAAGGAGCTGGTCGCGCAGTACGGCGCGGAGCTGTTGGACATCGCCCACAGCCGCCATGTCAACTACCTCTTTGAGGCGAGCGTCGGCGGCGGCATCCCGATCATCCGCCCGCTGCACATGTGCCTGGCGGCCAACCGCATCGAGGAGATCGCCGGCATCCTCAACGGCACCACCAACTTCATCCTGACCAAGATGTTCCGCGAGGGCGTCACCTTTGACAGCGCGCTCGCGCTCGCCCAGAAGCTCGGCTATGCCGAGCGCAACCCCGCCGACGATGTCGAGGGCAAGGACGCCTGCCGCAAAATCTGCATCCTCGCCTCGCTGGCGTTCGGTTCCCACGTCTATCCGCGGGACGTCTACGCCGAGGGGATCACGCGGATCACCCAGGAGGACGTGGCCTACGCGGCCGGGTGCGGCAGCGTCATCAAGCTGATCGGCCGCGCCAAACGGGGGGTGAATGGCGCGCCCATCACCGCCATGGTGACGCCCGCGTTCGTCAGCCACGACAGCCAGCTCGGCAACGTGGACGACGTCTTCAACGGCATCCTCGTGCGCGGCGACGCGACGGGCGACGTGGTCTTCTACGGCAAGGGCGCGGGCAAATACCCGACCGCCTCGGCGGTGGTCGGGGACGTGATCGAGTGCGCCAAGGCCACCGATACCAGCCCCTCGCTGCGCTGGGAGAAATCGAACGGCGGCAACGTCGCCCCGCGTGAGGACAACGTCACCGCGATGTACCTGCGCTGCCGCTCCTTCGAGAGCAATTCGCTCGAGGACGCGGTGGAGCTCTTCGGCAAGGTCAAGGCGCTCTCCCGCGACGGCAAGCCCTCCAACGAGGCCGCTTTCATCACCCCCGCCGCGACCGAGCGGGAGATCGACGCCGCCTGCAAAAAGCTCGAGGAGAAGGGCGTGACGATCCTCAGCAAGATCCGGGTGCTCGACTATTGATGCTGAAGCTGCGGATTCCGGCCACCAGCGCCAACATCGGGCCGGGCTTTGACTCGATCGGGCTGGCGGTCGGCCTCTATAACTATGTCACGCTGGAGGAGTACGACGGGCTTGCCATCGAATCGCTCGACGGCAAGGAGATTCCCACCGACGAGACGAACCTCGTCTATACGACCGCCAAACGGCTCTACGAGCTGTGCGGCGTGCCCTTCCGGGGGCTCAAAATCGGCCAGATCAACAATATCCCGCTGACGCGCGGGCTGGGCTCCAGTTCCGCCTGCGTGATCGCCGGGCTCAAGGGCGCGAACCGCCTGATGGGGAACCCCGTCTCGGACGACGAGCTGCTGAACCTCGCCGCCGGGATCGAGGGGCATCCCGACAACTCCACCCCCGCGCTGACCGGCGGGCTTGTCACCGCTGTCTTCGACGGAAAAAAGGTGTGGTACGTCAAGCAGGAGATCAAAAACGACCTGCGCTTTGTCGCGATCATCCCCGATTTCGAGCTGTCGACCGCGAAGGCGCGCGGCGTCCTGCCCGACACGGTGCCCCGCCGGGACGGGGTCTTCAACCTCTCCCGCGCCGCGCTCATGTCCGTCTCCCTCTACAGCGGAAACTACCACAACCTGCGCGTCGCGGCGGACGACCGCCTGCACCAGCCCTACCGCATGGGGCTCGTGAAGGGCGGCGGGGAAGTGATGGACGCCTGCTTTCAACTCGGCGCCTACGCGGCCTACCTGAGCGGCGCGGGGCCCACCATCATGGCGATTGTCGACGCGAACCTGCGCGATTTCGGCGACTGTATCGCCCGGCGGCTCCCGGAATTGGGACTGGACGGCTGGCAGGTGCATACACTGTCTATAGATAATGCCGGCACCGTCATCGAACGGGTTTAGAAAGAGGCCCGGGCATGTTTTTGAGCACGGGTAGCGCCTGCTGCTGAGGCAGGGCGGCCGGCCTGACGTAAAGTTTTGAAGGGGTCCCGGGGGAACTTTTTCAAAAGTTCCCCCGGGCGTACTACATAGATCTGGAGGAAAACCATATGAACCTGGTTGTACAGAAGTTCGGCGGGTCGTCCGTGAAGGATTCCGAACGCATCTTCAACGTGGCGCAGATCATCTCCGACACCTACCGCGCGGGAAACAACGTGGTGGCGGTGGTGTCCGCGCAGGGCGACACGACCGACGACCTCATTGCCAAGGCGCAGGAGATCAACCCGATGGCATCCAAGCGGGAGATGGACGTTCTGCTCTCCACGGGCGAGCAGATTTCCATGTCGCTGCTGGCGATGGCCATCGAGCGGATGGGGCTGCCGGTCATCTCGCTGACGGGGTGGCAGGCCGGTTTCCTGAGCGATTCCACCCACGGCGCGGCGCGCATCCGCCGCATCAACAAGGAGCGGCTCGACAACGAGCTTGCCAAACGCAACATCGTGATCGTGGCGGGATTCCAGGGGATCAACCGCTATGACGATATCACCACCCTCGGGCGCGGCGGTTCGGATACGAGCGCGGTCGCGCTGGCGGCGGCGCTGCACGCGGACCTCTGCCAGATCTACACCGACGTCGACGGCGTGTACACCGCCGACCCGCGGCTTGTTCCCGGCGCGCACAAGCTCGACGAGATCACCTACGACGAGATGCTCGAGCTCGCGACGCTCGGCGCGGGGGTGCTCCACAACCGCTCGGTGGAGATGGCGAAAAAATACAATGTCAACCTGGAGGTGCTCTCCAGCTATACCAAGAACCCCGGCACCAAGATTAAGGAGGCTGTCAAAGTGGAAAAGATGCTCATCAGAGGGGTGGCGCGCGATAACGACGTGGCCCGCATTTCGATCATCGGGGTGCCCGACCAGCCCGGAATCGCGTTTAAAATCTTCTCCCAGCTTGCCGCGAAAAAGGTCAACGTCGACATCATCCTCCAGTCGATCGGCCGTGACGATACCAAGGACATCAGCTTCACCGTCAACCGTTCCAACAAGCAGCTCGCGCTCGAACTGATGGAGGACATCAACGAGCGCTGCGGCGGCAAGGGCATCATCTGCGACGACAACATCTCCAAAGTCTCGATTGTGGAACGGTTGACGGTGAAGCTGATGTCCTTGGTAT
>NZ_DBMDHH010000057.1:0-16270 GCF_057433415.1 Anaerotruncus sp.
ATTCGGGTAATTCGCTAAAAAACCTCTGCTAATATGGGTATTAACCGGTATACGGGTAATGCTCATGGGAGGAGGGGATGTTGTGGAGTATTCAGAAATCAATGTTTGGCGAATCAAATCGCTCTGCGGCAAGCGCGGAATAACCTACAACAAACTCGCCTCGAGAAGTGGATTGAAGCAGTCGACGGTAGACAATATCGTTCGGGGCCTGACAAAGAATCCACGCATTATGACGCTTCACAAAATAGCAAATGGTCTGAACATGACAATTTCAGAGTTTTTGGATTTTAAAGAGATGAACGATGTATCGTTCGAGAACGACTTCAATGACGATGAAGACCCTAACGCCATATAATATCGATAAAGATTGAATGGGTGGGGGAACGATGAAGCCAAGGAAACACCCTTTAGGGAATAAGAATGGTGTTGGCAGACAGATTACGGCGCTAAGGAAACAGAAGAGTATGAAGCAATGCGATCTATTACTGGAGCTTCAACTGAAAGGGATTGAAATAAGCGAGTCGGCGTTATCAAAACTGGAAGGTCAGACGCGTCCTGTTACGGATATAGAATTGAAAGCATTTGCGGAGATATTCGACGTTTCGATTGATGAGTTGGTGCGTCCACCGAAGGAATAACATAAAGAGCGCCGCCCGGATGGGCGGCGCTCTTTTGCGTTCTGGGATCGTATCTCCCCGAAAGCATGATAGGACGGTCCCGGAGGCTCTCGGGCAGAGGCATTGCGCCCGCGGCGCGGCGGCAGGCGGGATGCTGAACACCTGTCCGTTGATGCGTGGACAGGGCGCCGCCGACTTTGGCCGAAGGCCAACCGGAGGCGGCGCGGGGGTCAAGGGGGCGCAGCCCCCTGCGGTTTCTTTCCCCTATTTCTTGGGCGGCCAAGAAATAGGGCCGCCTGCCGGGGCGGGACCCGGCAGCTCCGCCGCTCAATGAGCGGCAAATCGAAACCCGCCGTCGGTCGACTACCGACAAACTGCGCCGCTCGATGAGCGGCAAACCTAAAACGGCCGTCGGCCGGCCACCGACAAACTGCACCGCTCCCCGAGCGGCAAATTCAAAAAAACCTATTTCGCCAAAAACCCAATTTTCTTATAGACCTTATCCAGCGTCCGCTGGGAAATCGCCTCGGCGCGCGCGGCGCCCTTCCTGTAACATTCCTCGAGGAAGGCCTTGTCGGCCATATAGCGGTCGAACTGCTCGCGCACGGGGCGGAGGGTCTCTGCGACCGCTTCGCCGACGGCGGTTTTGAAGTCGCCGTAGCCGCGTCCGGCGAACTCCGCCTCGATGGCGGGAAAGTCCCTGCCGGTGACGGCGGAATAGATCGCCATGAGGTTATTGATGCCGTCCTTGCCCTCGCGGCAGACGACCTCGGCCTCCGAGTCGGTGACGGCGGAACGGAACTTCTTGACGATCGTCTCGGGCTTGTCGAGGATGCCGATAAAAGCCTTGGGGTTGTCGTCGCTCTTGCTCATCTTTTTGGTGGGCTCCTGAAGGGACATGACCTTGGCGGCGAGCTTGGGGATATAGCCGTCTGGCAGGGTAAAGACGTTGCCGTAAACGCCGTTGAACCGCTGTGCGATATTGCGCGCGAGCTCGAGGTGCTGCTTCTGGTCGATGCCCACGGGCACGAGGTCGGCTTGATAGAGCAGGATGTCGGCGGCCATGAGCACCGGGTAGGTGAAGAGGCCGGCGTTGACGTTTTCGGGATGCTTGGCGGACTTATCCTTGAACTGGGTCATGCGGGAGAGCTCGCCGAACTGGGTGTTGCAGGAGAGCACCCACGAGAGCTCGGCGTGGGTCTTGACATGGCTCTGGATGAAGAGCACCGACTTTTCCGGGTCGATGCCGCAGGCCATGACGAGCGCGAGCGCGGCGAGGGTGTTTTCGCGCAAGGCCTTGGGGTCCTGGCGGACGGTGATCGCGTGCATGTTGACCACCGAGTAGACGCAGTCGTATTCGTCCTGGAGCGCGACCCAGTTTTTGATCGCGCCGAGGTAGTTGCCCAGCGTCATGATGCCGGTGGGCTGGATGCCGGAAAAGATGCGCTGTCTGCGCTCGGGTTTGGGCTGTGCGGTCTGTTCCATTGTGAAAGCTCCTATCTTCTTAGTCGTAAAGCGCGTGGGTCAGCCTGCCGAGGCGTTTGCACCCCTCGACGATCGCCTCGTCGGTGGGGGTGGAGAAGTTCATGCGGAAGCTGCGGCAGGGGTCGGTCTCCCTCGCGAGGAAGGCGATGCCCGGCACGACGGCGACCTTCTCGGCGACCGCGCGGTTGCAGAAATCCATCATATCCGCGCCCTCGGGCAGGGTGCACCAGAGGAAGAGGCCGCCCTCGGGGGTGGTGTGGACGACGCGGGGGGAGAACTCCCGGTCGATGCAGTCGAGCATGAGGGCGCATTTCCGGCGGTAGATCTCCTGGAGGCGCGCAAAATGCGCGCCGAGGTCGGCGGTGGCAAGCCACCGCTCGCAGATCATCTGGGCGAGAATGTTGGTGTGCACGTCGGCGCACTGCTTGCCGACGGTCATCTTGGCGATGACGGCGGGAGGCGCGGCGACAAAGGCGACGCGGACGCCCGGCGCGAGGATCTTGGAGAAGCTGCCGACATAGAGGACGTGGCCGTCAGTGTCGAAGGATTTGATCGCGGGGAGCGGCTCGCCCGCGAAACGCAGGTCGCCGTAGGGGTTATCCTCGAAGACCATGACGTCGTATTTTTGCGCGAGGCGCAGGATCTCCCTGCGCTTATGCAGGCTCGTCGTGATGCCGGTCGGATTCTGGAAGTTGGGGATGACGTAGAGGAGCTTGACGTTGGGCTGCTCGGCCATCGCGCGCTCGAGCTTTTCGAGGTTGAGGCCGTCCGCCTCCATCTCGACGCCGACGAGGTTGCAGTTGTAGGACCGAAAGCAGTTGAGGCAGCCGATGAAGGAGGGGTCCTCGCAGAGGACGGTGTCCCCCTCGTTGACGAACGCCTTGGTGGCGAGGTCGGCGCCCTGCTGCGCGCCCGACAGGATGATGAGGTCGTTTCCCTCCATCGGGACGCCGTAGCGGTCGGCGACCATCCTTTTGAGCGCCTCGCGCAGGGGAGGGTAGCCCTCGGTGATCGAATACTGCAGCGCGTCGATGGGGCGGTCCCGGAGGATTTCCGCCGTGATGCGGCGCACGTCGTCGACGGGGAAGGCGTCGGGGGCGGGGTTGCCCGCCGCGAAGGGGATGACCTCCGGGTCGGAGGTGGCTTTCAAAATCTCACGCACCAGCGAGGGCTGGAGGGAGGACATGCGGTTGGAAAACTGATAGGTCATGATGGGCCGTCCTTTCTGCGTTCCGGCAGGATGCTTTCGCACATTAAATCATATGCAAGTATTTTAGCACAAGCGGAAAGGCATTTCAAGGAAGGCGGGGGCTTTTTTGCCGCGCGCTCCGCCGGAAAGCCTCCAAAATCGACAACCTCTTTCGACCGGTTATGCAGACTGTAATATCTACAATTAATGTTACAGCAAGGATAACCTTCTATCATATGAGGAACAGGTGAACTTTATGCAGAACAGGACAGGCCTCGCGGGGCTTTCGATCGGCGCGCGGGCGCGCCAGGCGGTACGCGCCCACAAGCTCGGGCTCGGATATCTCGGGTATATCGCGGCGGGCTTTGTGTCGGCCAACGCGTTCGTGCTGGGCGGGCTCGCCCCCTTTGGGGTGGCGTTCGCGGCGTCCGCGAAACAGAAGTTCGGCGCGGCGGCCATCCTCGGCGCCACGCTCGGCTATCTGTTCTCCCTCGACGTGCTCGGGAACGTCAAATACATCGTCGCGATGGCGTTTTTGTTTCTGCTGCGCTGGGTCCTCTCCTCCGGCAGCCTGCTCAAGGGGATCCGCCCGTCCGGCCAGGCGCTCACCGCCCTCGCCCTCGGGCCGCCCTCGCTGGCGATCACCTTCCTCTCGGGCGGCAGCGTCTACGACGGGGTGCTCGCGGTGGCCGAGCTGCTGCTCGCCTGCTGCGCCGCCTACTTCTTTTCCCGGTCCGCGCAGGCGCTTGAGCTGGGCGCCGACAACCTGCGCCAGACCGACGTGACCTCGCTGGTCATCACCTTCTGCATCGTCATCCTCGCCCTCGTCAACCTCAAGGTGCTCGGCGTGTCGGTCGGGCGCACGCTGGCGGTGCTCGTCATCCTCATCTGCGCGCAGGCCGCCCGCGAGGCGGGCGGCGCGATCGCCGGGGTCGCGGCCGGCGTGTCCGCCGGGGTGATCGGCGGGCCGTACACCTTTTTGATGGGGACCTACGGCTTCGGCGGGCTGCTGGCCGGGGTGTTCGCGCCGATGGGGCGCGCCGCCTCGGCCGGGGCGTTCATCGTCGTCAACACCTTCGCGCTGCTCGCCGCCCGCCGCATCCTCGACCGCGGGCTGCTCATCGAGGTATTCGTGGCGAGCATCCTCTCGATCCTCATCCCCGCCTCCTTCCTCAAGCGGTTTTCCGCCCGCCCGGCGGGGGACCGGGCGGTGCAGGGGGAGACCTACAAGGCGCTGCTGAAGAACCGGATCGGCGGCGTGTCGCTCGCCCTGCGGGACGTGGCCGACACGACCCGCAGGGTCAACGAGCGGCTCTCCGGGATGGTGAGCGGGGACCTCTCGTCGGTCTACAACGCGGCCGCGGACCGGGTGTGCCGCAAGTGCAAGAACCGTTCGGTCTGCTGGCAGCTCAAATATACCGACACCTGCAACGTGCTCAACGACGCGCTCGGGGTGCTGCGCAGGGGGGAGGAGCTGGCGCCCGAGGCGTTCCCCGCCTACTTCTCCAAGAGCTGCCTGCGCCTCCCCGAGCTTTCGACCCAGATGAACCTGCTCTTCCAGGAATATACCGCGCGGGAGAGCATGCGGCGCAAGGTGTCGCAGGTGCGCGGGGTGGTGACCGACCAGTTCGAGGGGATGGCGCTGATGATCGACGCGATGGGGCGCGACCTCGACGAGCTGGCCACGCAGGACGGCACGACGGCGGGCAAGGTGCGGGAGTACCTCCAGTCGCTGAACGTCTTTCCCGACCTAGTGACCTGCACGGTGGACGGCGGCGCGAACATGACGCTGGAGGTCACGGTCCCCACCTACAAGCTCTCGCGGCTCGACCTGACCGAGCTGACGGTGTCGCTGTCGGACATCTGCGGGCGGGATTTCGGCCTGCCCGCCTGCAAAAACCGGACCGACTGCGCGGCGACGGTGATGACCTTCACCGAGAAGGCGGTCTACACGGTCAAGTGGGGCGCGACCCAGCTGGGGAGCAGCTGTTCGCGGCTGTGCGGGGACAGCTACAGCTATGTCGACGGCCGGGGCGGCCGGGTGAACGTCATCCTGTCGGACGGGATGGGCAGCGGCGGCGCGGCGGCGGTCGACTCGACGATGACCTCCGAGCTGCTGGCGCGGCTGATCGAGGCGGGCGTGAGCCTCGACGCCTCCCTCAAGCTCGTCAATTCGGCGCTGCTCGTCAAATCGGGCGACGAATCGCTCGCCACGATCGACATCACCGGCGTCGACCTCTACACCGGCAAGGCGGAGTTCTACAAGGCGGGCGCGGCCCCCACCTTCCTGCGCAAGTCGGGCAAGGGGGGCTATGTCGAGTCGAGCTCGCTGCCGGTGGGCATCCTCGGGGGCGTGAACTTCGAAAAAAACGCCGTCACGCTGCGTGACGGCGATGTGATCGTCATGGTGTCGGACGGCGCGGTGGCCGGCGGCTATGAATGGCTGGTGTCCGACCTCGAGCACTACGGGAGGGACGACCCGAAGGAGCTGAGCGAACAGCTGGCCGACGAGGCCAGGCGCCGCCGCACCGACGGGCACGAGGACGACATCACGGTGATCGTGCTCATGCTCGAGCGGGGGATTTAAGCGGCCCTACGCGTAGGGGCCCGCCTCGAGCAGGACGACGAACCGGTCCTCGGGCGGGAGCAGGACGACCTTCTTGTTCTTGCTCCTGGCGGTGTCGACCGCCTCGACCGAGACGACGGCGGGCGCGCAGTCGTTGGGGCGGGCGTAGCCCTCGGCGAAGCCGGAGACCCCGCCGATGCGGGAGACCCACACTCCCTCGAGCCCGCGGGCGAGGTAGGAGTCGTATTCGGGGGAGAGGTTGTTTCCGAAATGGTCGGTAAAGGTATAGGAGCCGTTCGCCCCGGCGGGGGCGCGGTCGGTGAGCAGGGTGAGCAGCTGGGGGGAGGCCGCGCGGGAGAGCGCGGGGTAGTAGGTCTTGAACTCCATGAGCCGCAGGCGCTGGGCGTTGAGGTTCTCATAGCGGGTTTTGACCTTGCGAAGCTTCGCCTTTTTTTCGGTGGCGGTCAGCCGCCACTCCTCGGCGGAGCCCTGGCTGACGAGGTTGGTGAGGTTCATCGTGAGCCCCGTCACCCTGCCCTCGCCCGACATGGTGAGGACGCTGTCCACCACGAGCACGTTGGCCGAGTCGTCCTGCTTCATGACCTCGAGGATTTTATTCATGCTCGCCTTATCCAGGACGTTGGCGGCGGTGATCTTGTCGAGCGTCGTGGTGTTGAGCCGCACGCGCAGCGCCTCGATGCCCTTTGATATGCCGAAGAGCACCCCGATGCAGAGCGCGAGGGCAATGAGCGTCACAAGGATCAGCCGGCGCTTGTATTTGGGCTTCATCCGTTTGAACTGCGCGAAGGTCAACTGCACCACCGCCTGTCAGATTTTGTTTCCCAATGGAGAGGTGTCCGGTTGCTTCCATTATAATGCATTGTCGGAGGATGTCAATAAATGCCGGTTCCCGCGGCCCCCCTTTTTCCCGGGCGCGCGCCGCGGGGGAATAAAAGGCGGCCGCCCCGGGGGCGGCCGCCTTTTATTCCCGCAGGGCGCCTGCGGCCCAGTCGTCAAAGGCCGACAGCTGCCCGGGCGTGTGAAAAAAGTGCTCCCCGCCCGGAAGGACCCGCACCTCGGCGCCGTACCGCCGCGAAAAGGCGGCGATCTCCGGCCACGCGCAGAGGGCGTCGTTTTCGCCGTAGAGGATGGACGTCGGGCTTTCCCACGCGAAGCGCACGGGGTGGGTCCTCACGTAGCCGAAATAGTCCCAGTCGAGCGGCGGGCCGCCCTCCACCGGGATGAGCCTTTCCGCCCGCAGCCGTTCCTCGCTCACGCCGGCGGCGGCCATCATGTCGCGGATGATCCGCTCCATGTTGACCACGGGAGAGAGGAAGAGGCTCTGGGAGAGGGGCAGCCCGTGGTAGGCGAGCAGGCCGAAATAGGCCCCCATGCTGCACCCGAAGAGGGCGACGCTTCCCGCCCGCGGGCGGACGTATTCGTAGACCGCGCCGAGGTCGCTTACACAGGACGGCGGATCGGGCGGCAGGGCGCCGCCGGCCCGTTCGCCGTGCTGCGGCAGGTCGAAGCTGAGCGTCCGGTACCCCTTTTCGGCGGCGCGCCGCGCCAGCAGGGCGATAACCCGGTCCGCCTTGTGCGAGAAGTTGCCGTGCACCGCGATGATCCAGCGGTCGGAGGCGGGCCCCCACAGGAGGGCGGGAATCCCCTCCGCCGCGCCTGGAATCGTGATGCGTTCCGTCTGGTCCATACTGCCTCCATCCGGCGGACGCCGGTTCCTTTTATTGCTCCTGGCCCGCCTTCCGGTTGCGCAGGAAGGGGATCCAGTTGACGAACAGGGAGATGAAAATGCCGATGAGCGTATCGAGAATGCGGTTGAGCGCGAACACATAGGGGACGAGGTCGAGCCCGTGGGAGACGGTGATGCTCAAAAAGACGACGCAGGTGATATAGGTGGCGGAGGTCTTTTTGACGAGCACGGTGAGGTACATGAGCGGGACGAGGGCGGCGGAGATGATCGCGTACTGCAAGAGCCCGGTCCCCTCGGGCAGGAAGGTGCGCAGCAGGTAGAGCACGCCCATGCCGTAGAGACCGCCGATCAGCGTGCCGACGACCCGGTTGAGCCCGACGCGGAGGCCCCCCCGCACGTCGGGCTGCATGCAGAGGATGGCGGCGATCGCGGAGTAGAAGGGGACGCCGTCGCCGCGCAGCGTGTCGATGAGAAAGCAGAGGAAGACGGCGAGCGCGGACTTTAAGATCCGCAGGCCGGGCCGCGGGAATTTGGCGGGGGACATGGCTTCACCTTCCGTCGGAGGATTGGGCGGCTTCCCCGGGCAGGAAGCCGGGACAGGTGCGCGCCGCGTGGAAGAGGTACTGCTGGGCGAGCCCCTCCACGCCGCGCGCGCAGGCGGGCAGGCCGTCCGGGTAGAGCCGGTCGAGCACCCGGCGCACCCACACGTCGATCGGCACGCACTCGACGCGCCCGCAGCCGTAGAGCAGCGCGCATTCGGCCACCTTGGCGCCCACGCCGGTGATCTTCCGGAGCTCCCCGCGCGCCTCCTCGAGAGGCAGGTGCGCGAGCGCCGGGAGGTCCACCTCGCCCGAGGCGGCCTTTCGTGCCGCGTCCACGAGGTAGCGCGCCCGGAAGCCCGCGCGGATGGGCGCGAGGTCGTCCGGCTCGAGCGCGGCGAGGCGTTCGGGGGAGGGGAAGGCGTGGACGCCCTCCCCGAGCGGCTCCCCGAAGGCGGCGCACAGCCGCTCGACGATCCCCTTGATGCGGGGGACGTTGTTGTTCTGGCTGATGATGAAGGAGCAGAGCGCCTCCCACGGCTCCTGCCGGAGCACGCGGACGCCGGGGGCGTAGGCGACGGCGCGCGCGAGGACGGGGTCGGAGGAGAGGCGGCGTTTGACCTCCCCGTAGTCGCGGTCGAGGTCGAAATAGCCGCGCCACACCGCCTCGAAGTCCTCCGCGCCGCCCAGGATGCGGATTTCCCCGGCCGTTTGTGCAATGTGACAGGCCCTGCCGCGCGCCACACCGAAAAAGCCGCCGTCGGGCAGCCTTTTCCAGCGGAACGCCTGTCCGCAGTCGAGCGTTTCGGGCAGGGAGAAATCGCCCGAATCGGGGAGAATCACGTCGTTTCCGCGCAGGAACGCGCCGCATCCGGTCGAAACTGGTGCCATGGGCGGGACTCCTTTTTCAGAATTTTTACCCTCCCAGTATAGCAGATCGCGCCGCCAAAAGGAACAAAGATTTTACAGGGAACTTTATCAATCTATACAAAAACGGGGGGAAGGCCGGATTACTCGCAGTAGTGGAAGAAACTGGGAGGCGTCGTTTTTTTTCACCGCCGTTGAAAGGGGGACAAGGTGGAAAACACGGATACGTCCGCAAAGTTTTCTACCGTTTCCACAGAGTTTTCCACAATGGGCCGGAATGGGGAATCCATTCCGGCTTTTTTGTAATACCCGGCGTATAACGTTTCCGAAAACCGGGCGGCTGATTTTTGTTCAAATTGGCCCTTGACAGGGGAATAAATGAAGACCCGCTGTTCAAAATAGGAAAGCAAAACGATTTTAAAATCGGGGCGTCGGGGGCGGCGCGGGCGGCAGCCGCGGCCCGCCCGCCCCTCTTTTGCGGCGCAAGGCCCTTCCGCCCGCCGCGCGGGGCGGAAGGTGAAAAATTTTTCGGGCGCGGGGGAAGGAGCAAGCAGATGCTGAAGGGTGTCAGTCAAAAGGTGATCGAGGTGGTGCACACCGACAACCGGTACTTTGAAAAGGCGATTTTATTTTTGCGGCCGAACGCGCAGGGGGAGGACAAGCTGAGCCTGCGGGCGCGCGCGGGGGAATACCTCTCGCAGATCGATTACAACCCCGCGGGGCATGAAAAGCGCAAAACCCCGCTGGGAGAGGCCCTCAAAATCGGGCTGGCGGCGCTGGTGGGGGCCGCGGTTGCGTGCGCGTTCTTCCTGCTGTGATCTTTTTCGGCAAAAATCGTCTCTTTTTTTGCAAAATCGCAACGAATCTCTAGCATCCGGTATACTGTTATGTTATAATATACTCTGTATAAAACAGAACGTATAACCGGAGGCCATCCCTCCGGAGGAGGGCTCCGTATGGCGAATTCCAATCCCCGGCTCGACCGGGAGGACGAGAACACCGTGCTCGGCCGCAACGCGGTGATCGAGCTGCTGCGCGGCTCCCGCGAGGTGGAGTGCGTCTACATCTGCGACGAGGTGCCCGCGCGCGGCCAGCCGATCTCCCGCATCGTGGCCATGGCGAAGGAGCGCGGGGTGCCGGTCAAGAAGGTCGACGCGAAAAAGCTCGACGCGCTCTCGAACGGCCTGCCCCACCAGGGGGTTGCCGCGCTGGCGGCGGCCTTTTCCTACAGCACGGTCGACGGCCTCTTTGCGCGGGCGGGCGGCGAACCGCCCTTCTTCCTCGTGGCGGACGGCATCGAGGACCCCCACAACCTCGGCGCGATCATCCGCACCGCCGAGGCGGCGGGCGCCCACGGCCTCATCCTGCCCAAGCGGGGCGGCGTGGGGCTCACCCCCATCGTGGGGCGCACGAGCGCCGGCGCGGTCGAGCACCTGCCGGTCGCGCGGGTGACCAACCTCGTGCGCACGCTCGAGGAGCTCAAAAAGCGCGGTGTGTGGATTTACGGCGCGGAGGCGGGCGGCGGCCGCTGGGAAGAGTGCGACCTGACCGGCCCGGCCGCCCTCGTGATCGGCTCGGAGGGGTTCGGCCTCTCCCGGCTCGTCCGCGAGACCTGCGACGTGATCCTGTCGCTGCCGATGCTGGGGAAGGTCAACTCCCTCAACGCGTCGGTCGCGGCGGGGATCCTGATGTATGAGGTCGTCCGGCAGCGGACGCGTGCAGAGCGGTAAACCCGGATTTTTTGCGATTTTAGAGGAGAGTGGAAACGGGAATGGCTCAGAACTACAATGTCGACGATATCCTGGAGGAAATCCGCCGGAAGAAGAGCCGCGAGGCCGCGCAGGATACATACGGGCAGGAGACCCCCCCGGCCCGCGCGCCCGCGCCGCAGGAGGACTACCGCCCCCGCCGCGCGGAGGACGCGCAGGAGCCCCGCAGGGCCGTCCCGCGCGCGGACGAGCCCTACTATGAGCGCACCCGCCGGCCGCAGCGCCGGCCGGCCGCCCCCCAGGAGGAGCGGCGCTCCCGCCTGAGCGGGTTCGGGCAGGAGGCGCAGGAGGCGCCGCGCCGGGAGGAGCCCCCCCGGCGTCCCGCGCAGGGAAGCGCGCGCCCGCGCTATGACGACTACTCCGCGGAACCCGCGCCGAAGCACGCCCGTCCGCGCTACGACGACTACCCCGCGGAGCCCGCGCTGAAGAGCGTGCGCCCGCGCTACGACGACTATCCCGCGGAGCCCGCGCCGAAGAGCGCGCGCCCGCGCTATGACGACTACCCCGCGGAGCCCGCGCCGAAGAGCGCGCGTCCGCGCTACGACGACTACCCGCCCGCGGAGCCCGCGCCCAAGACGCCCTACGATTTCGAGAGCGATTCCGCGCCGCTGCCGCAGGGCGAGACGCTCGGGGAGACGCTCGACCGGCTGCGCCGTTCGCGCGGCGGGGCCGCGCAGCAGCCCGCCGCGCCCCGCGAGGGGGCAGGGGAGGGCTTCACCTTTCGCGCCGCGCCAGAGGAACCGGCGGACGATTTCCGGCTGCCCTCCTGGGAGGACGACGCGCCCCCGCCGGAGGCGGGAGGCTTCGGGTTCCAGTTCGGGTTCGACGCCGGGACGGAACCGGAACCGGACGGCACCCGGATGGACATCCCCCTGCGTCCGCGCCCGCGCAGGAACGCGCCGGCGGGTCACACGCAGGAGATCGACACGGCCGCGCCGCGCCGCGCGCGGGAGGAGGGTCCGCAGGAGCTGGCCCAGTCCAAGTGGCGGCAGTCCTACGCCGAGCAGGAGCTGCTCGAGCAGGAGGTCCCGGAGGACGATTTCGGCGCGCCGGAGGACGCGCCCTATGTGGAGAAGGACCTCCGGTCCATCCGCACCGGGCTGACCGTCCGGCAGGTCGTGACGGCGGTGCTCGCCTTTCTGTCCCTCTACCTCACCGTTTCCCTCAAGGTGGTCCCCTTCGCCGGGAAGCTCGGGATCCCCGAGGGGTATATGCTGCCGCTGCCCCCGGCGGTCGCGCCGGAAAACAACATGCGGCTCTTTTTGATCGTGAACCTCGTGCTCGTGGTGCTGGCCGCCATCGTGTGCAGCAACATCGTGGGCGGCGGCATCGCGGCCCTCTGCCGCATGCGCGCCAACTGCGACACCCCCGCCGCGCTCGCCGTGCTCGCCGTGCTCATCCAGGGCATCGTGCTGACCGTGCTGCCCGACGCGGTGCTCGGCAACGGGAACGTCAGCCTCTATTTCCCGCTGGCCGTCGTGGTGCTGCTCTTCTCCCTCTTCGGCAAGAAGCTGATGATGAAACGGATTGAGCGCAACTTCGCCACCCTCACGGCGGAGGGGGACAAATATGCGCTCGTCCAGATCCAGAACCGCGAATTCGCGCGGGAATTCTCCCGCGGCCTCGGGCCGGACGTCGACCGGGTCGCCTACAGCGCCCGCGCCGGCTTCATCACCGGGTTCCTCGACCGCAGCTATTCCCCCGACTACAGCGAGTCCTTCTCCAACATCGCCTCGCCCATCTGCCTCGGGGGCGCGCTGGTGGTGGGGATCGCGGGCTTCTTCCTGATGGACCGTGAGCTGGTTTCCGCCGTTTCGGCGTTCGCGGCGGTGCTGTGCATCTGCGCGCCCCTCTCGGGCTCGCTCGTGCCCAACCTCATGCTCGCCCGCCAGGCCAGGCGCCTCTCCCGGAAGGGAGCGATGCTCGCGGGCTACACCGCCGCCGAGGACTACGCCGACACCGGCGCGGTGGTCGTCAGCGACCGGGACCTCTTCTCGGACGACAGCGTCATGCTCCACGGCATGAAGGTGTTCGCCGAAAAACGGATCGACGAGGCGATCCTCGACGCCGCCAGCGTGATCATCTCCTGCGGGGGCATCATGTCGGGCATCTTCCTCAATATGATCGGCGGCAACCGCCGGATGCTCAAAAAGGTCGACAGCCTCATGTACGAGGACGGGATGGGCCTTTCGGCGTGGGTGGACGGCAAGCGGGTGCTGATCGGCAGCCACGAGCTCATGCGCAACCACGACATCGACTGCCCCTCCCGCGACTTCGAGATGCGCTACACCCGCGACGGGCGGCAGGTGCTCTATATCGCCAATTCGGGCGAGCTCTCCGCGATGTTCGTCGTGAGCTACAACGCCGACCCCGAAACCGCCGACGCCCTCTCCGAGCTGGAGCGGCGGGGCGTTTCGATCGCGCTCTACACCACCGACCCGAACATCACCAGCGAGCTGGTCGCGGCCGCGTTCGGCGTGCGCCGCACGAGCGTGCGGGTGCTCCCCGCCAAGATCCATGCGGAATACGCCTTCCTCACAAAGCCCAAGGAGCGTATCTCCGCGGGCGGCTGCCATGGGGGCGGGCTCGCGGGCGTGCTCGCGCTGGTGCGCGCCGCCTCGGCCGTCCGGAAATCGGTCATGCGCGCCACCGTCGTCCAGCTCATCGGCATCGTCGCGGGCTACGGGATCGTCGCCTTCATGGCCTTCACCGGCTCGCTGCAGCTCGCCTCCTACGGGGTGCTGCTCCTTTTCGGGCTGGCGTGGTACCTGATCACCCGCGCCGCCGCTTCGGCGGGCAAATAATCGATTTTACCCGCAACAGGGCCGCTGCACCAGCAGCGGCCCCTTTTTTCGCATATTCCTTGTGCAAAGTCCATAGTATTTTCCGGATTATTTATACAGGCGAACGGAGGGGATATCCCTTGCGCACGCCTCTGAGAAATTATATAATATCAATATAATGCCTCGCAAACACACGGCGATTGCTGGCAATTATGACTAATGCTCAGTGCAGATAGAAAAAGGAGTGTTATTACATGAGACAATACTTAGCGGGTAAGATCCGGAACGTTGCAATTGCCGGCCACGGAAGCAGCGGCAAAACCTCCCTGGCGGAGGCCCTGCTCTTTAAGGCCGGCGCAACCGATAGATTGGGAAAGGTCCCCGACGGCAACACCGTCTGCGACTTCGACCCCGAGGAGGTCAAACGCAAGGTTTCCGTTTCGAGCGCGGTCGCTCCGTTCAGCTGGGGCAGCGTCAAGATCAACCTGATCGACACCCCGGGACTTTTCGATTTCGCTGCGGGCATGTATGAAGGCGTGCGCGCGGCGGAGAGCGTGCTGATCGCCGTGTCGGCGCGTTCCGGCCTCAACGTGGGCGCGGAAAAGGCGTATAAGCTGGCCGAGCAGATGGGCAAATCGCGGATGTTCTTCGTCAACAAGATGGACACCGAGAACGCCGACTTCTACAAGGTGCTCGAGGAGCTCAAGGGCGCGTTCGGGCCGTCGGTCTGCCCGCTCGTCGTGCCGGTCGTCGAGGACCACAAGGTCCAGTGCTACATCAACCTGGTCGACAACAAGGCCTACCAATACAACGCCAAGGGCGAGCCCTCCGAGGTCGCGATGCCCGACATCGAGCACCGCTTCGAGGGCCTGACCGCCGCCATCAGCGAGGCGGTCGCCGAGACGGACGAGGAGCTGTTCGAGAAGTTCTTCTCGGGCGAGCAGTTCACCCGCGACGAAATCCTCAAGGGCATCCACGACGGCGTCCACAACGGCACCATCACCCCCGTGCTCTGCGGCTCCGCGGCCACGCTCGAAGGCATCGACATGCTCCTCGACGCGCTGGTCGACCACCTGCCCTCCGCGTGGGAGGCGGGCGCCGAGACCGCCGAGGACAAGGACGGCAACCCGGTGGAGATCGCCTGCACCGACGAGGCCCCGCTGGCCGCCTATATCTTCAAGACGGTCGCCGACCCGTTCGTCGGCAAGCTCTCCTATTTCAAGGTCGTCGCGGGCAAGCTCTCGAACGAGATCGCTCCCGTCAACTCCCGCACCGGCGAGCCGGAGCGCCTGGGCAAGCTCATCTACATGACCGGCAAGAAGCAGGAGGACACCGCCTTCATCACCGCGGGCGACATCGGCGCGGTCACCAAGCTGTCGAGCGCCATCACCGGCGACACCCTCTGCGACCCCAAGCGGGTGGTCTCCTTCGCGCGGATGAACTTCCCCGAGGCGTGCCTGTCGATGGCCGTCAAGGTCAAGAACAAGGGCGACGAGGGCAAGGTCGCGCAGGGCATGGTCCGCCTGATGGAGGAGGACCCGACCATCAAGTTCGAGCAGAACGCCGAGACCCACCAGCAGGTGATTTCCGGCCTGGGCGAGCAGCATATCGACGTGATCGTTTCCAAGCTGAAAACCAAGTTCGGCGTGGACATCGACCTTACCAAGCCCCGCGTTCCCTACCGCGAGACGATCCGCAAGGCGGTCAAGGTGCAGGGCAAGCATAAGAAACAGTCGGGCGGACACGGCCAGTACGGCGACGTGTGGGTCGAGTTCTCCCCCTACGACGGCGAGGACCTCCTCTTCGAGGAGAACGTCTTCGGCGGCTCGGTGCCGAGGAACTTCTTCCCCGCGGTCGAAAAGGGCCTGCAGGACTGCGTCAAGCACGGCGTGCTCGCCGGATACCCGGTGGTCGGCCTGAAGGCGGTCCTCGTCGACGGCTCCTACCATCCGGTCGACTCGTCCGAAATGGCGTTCAAGACCGCCGCGTCCCTCGCCTACAAGGCGGGCATGGCGCAGGCTTCCCCCGCGCTGCTCGAGCCGATCGGCAACCTCAAGGTCTACGTCCCCGACTCCAACACGGGCGACATGATCAGCGAGCTCAACAAACGCCGCGGCCGCGTGCTCGGCATGAACCCGGCGGACGACGGCCTCCAGATGATCGAGGGCGAGGTCCCGATGAGCGAGATGGGCGATTTCGCGACCGTGCTACGTTCCACCACGCAGGGCCGCGGCTACTTCACCCTCACCTTCGAGCGCTATGAGCTGCTCCCGCCCCAGCTCGAAGCCGCCGTCATCGAGGAAGCCAAAAAGATGAACGAGGAAGACTGAGGCGCGCGTACTTTTGGCCCCCGACCAAAAGTACGTTAAGGAAGGGCGGGACTGCTCGACGCTGCGCGTCGAAGCGGCGCTTCGCGCCGACGCCCGCCCGGCGCGCCTCATGGGTGAGGGTCGGCGACCCTCCCCCATGGGCCCCCACCTGGCAACTGCATACAGAAGCGGCCGCCCTTTCGGGCGGCCGCTCTTTTTGCCGGCGCGGGTGGAACCGGTCTGCTACACGCGGCAGGCTGGACGTGAGCGGAGGGCTGTGCGCACGTCAGTTGCGGCCCCTGCCCGGCAAGCTCGCCGCACATTTCGTTTCCGCCGTTGGGAGCGTCCGCAACCTAAATTGAGCCCTCAGCTGGTGTACCTGTGGGGAGCGGCGGTAGTCTGCGGGTACTGGCAAGGTACTCCCGGGGGTTTCTCAAG
>NZ_DBMDHH010000058.1:0-15829 GCF_057433415.1 Anaerotruncus sp.
CTCCGTCCTGCACGATCTCGACCATCTTCACGAGGAACTTCCCGGCGGTGGAAAGAAGCTGCAACGCCTCGTTCGCCGCGCCGGGCATTCCCGTCAGATAGGGCCTTGTGCTGTCGTCCTCCACGATCTCGCTGCCCGTGATCGCAAACATGCGCTGTAATGCGTTGATCTTCATTTCGCCCCACGTCACAAAACCACCTCCTTATGACTAAAGGGGGCGAAAGCCCCCTTTGGATCAGCCGGGCAGGGCAACGCCGTCCGCAACGCCGCCGATTGCCGCGAACCGCCAGTCGGCAAAGCCCGCGATGAACCGGGCGTACCCGTTCCACACGTTGTTGTCGTTGTTGTTGTCAACCCACGAGCGCACCTCGAGGGGCACGCGGTTGAGCCACAGGGCGCCGCCGTTCTCCTCGTTGTAGCCGCTGTCCATGAGGATCCACGGCGCGGCGTCCTTGGTGATGTACTGGTTGAGATAGGCCCACACGATAACGTTCCAGCGGCCGAACTGGTAGTTGAAGCCGTTGTTCGCCGTCGCGGGGTCCTTGTCCGCCCCAATGGTCTCGAACACCTGCTTTTTGAGCTTCCACAGGTTTGGGATAACGATCGTGTTGGGGGCGACGGCAAGGACGTTGTCGTTGTCGTCCCGGACGTTCTGCATCGCCGTCTCCATCTTGGAGAGCGCGTCGCCCGAAAAAGCATCGGTGAATTTATTGGCCTGTTTCGCGCCCTTGACCTTGGGCGGGTGCTGGGCGTCGAAGAGGGGCTTGCCGTCCGCGCCGGTGGTGGGGAACTCCCTTCCCTTGAAGGAGACGCTTTTCCCGATCCCGCCGGCGAGCAGCGCGGCCGCGAACTGCTCGCGCGTCCGGTAGTAGGAGGTCACAAAGCCCTGCGGCTTCTTTTTGAGGGAAAGGAGCTTCGCGTCGTCGATCATCTCGCGGGTGACGACGAACTGGTTTTTCCAGACGACATGCTCCAGAATCTTGTCGTACCCCTCCTGCATCTCGTCCTTGGGGTAGGCCCCGCCCTCCCCCACCGGCGTAAAACCGTCCATGGAGGTCAGGGAGGTGATCTTCTCCGCGAAGTTCTTCGAGGGGCTTTCCTTGAAAATCTTCGGGATGATGCTTGCTTTTTCAAAGGCTTCCGCCCGCTTCTCGATAAACATCATGATGGGCTCGGCGGACTTGCCGAAAATGGAATCGTTCAGCCCGCTTGCCATCGAAAAGGTGATACCGGCCATCTGTGTACGCACTTCCTTTCTTCTTGTTTTCCCACCGTCAGAACCGGACGATTACGGGGCTGCCGACCGCCGTTCCGCCCATGGACACGATCTCCGCGACGCCGCTCGCGGTCGTCGCCGTGACCTGCGCGCCGTCGGTGTGCAGCGTCACCCTGTCGCCGATCTTCAACGCGGTTCCCGCCGCGGCAAGCGTGGTTTCAAAGGTCATCGTTCTGGGGACCCGCCAGCAGGGAACCGTATCCCCGGCGGCGGCGGTGAACTCCTTCGAGCAGATGTAGACCGGCGCGTCGGTCGCGCCGCATTTGGTGACGGCGCCGCCGTCGATTTTGAGCGCCTCGCCGACGGTGTACGCCTCCGCCGCCGTCGCGGGCGGGTATTCGAGCGGCATGGTCGAAATCACGTCGCTCTGATTGGGCTTAAACGCCATAATGATCCATCCTTTCAGTTAAATTTGTGCTTTGCCTTGAATTTGCGGATCTCTTCGGCGGTCGCATC
This sequence comes from Anaerotruncus sp., assembly GCF_057433415.1. Classification (NCBI taxonomy): domain Bacteria; kingdom Bacillati; phylum Bacillota; class Clostridia; order Eubacteriales; family Oscillospiraceae; genus Anaerotruncus; species Anaerotruncus sp. The sequence goes on from NZ_DBMDHH010000058.1 coordinate 1,733, forward strand.
GGGCAGGAAGTTCCGGTAGGTTTCCAGCTCGGCGGCCGTCACTTCGACCGCGCCGCCCGATTCCCCGCCGGTCGCGCGCAGGTGGGACTTGCCGTTTGCGGCGTTGATCGCCGACTGCTTCGCGGCCGCCGCCTTCTGCGCGGCGATATCCTCCACATGCACGGCGGCGTAGGCCCGCGCGAGCGGGATTCCCTTCGACCAGAGGGCAAGCACCTCCGCGCCCCGGTCCGCCGCCTGCAGGTCCGCAAGGGATTTGACGCCGCAGTCGGGGAACGCTCTGCCCAGCTCGCCGATCTGCGCCTCGGTGAAGCTCTGCACCTGCCGCGTCTGCATCTGGCGGGCGACGGCGGCCGCCTGCCGCACGGCGGGATGCTCCGCGACCATCTGTTGGATGATTCCCGGGTCGATGCCCGCCCGCTGAAACTGCGCGGCCCGCTGGTCCTCCTGGTACTGCCGCTGATATTCGTCGTATTCCGCCTTGGAGGTGATGGGGCGGCCGGTGTAGGGGTTGACCGAATTGCCAAACGCGGCCGCGTATGCGCGGTCCACCTCCTCCTGCGCCCGCGCGCGGGCCTCGGCCTCGGCGCGGCGGCGCATCTCCGCGAAAACGGCGCGCTCCGCCGGCGGCATCTCCTCCGGCGGCCGGGCGGCGGGGCCGGCCTCGTTTTCGCCTGTTTTTTCCAGCGGGGGTTCCTCCGGCTTCGCGGGCGGCGCCTCCCCTTCTGCGGGCGGTTCCCCGCCGCCCTCCTGTAAAAATCCAAAATCAATCTCTTCCGCGCCTGTCGGTTCGGCGGCCTCCGACCCGTTTTCGCCTGTGTTCAGCTCGAAATCCTCCATGTTGATCCTTTCTGTTCGGCATTTTTGCGCTTTTGCCCTGCGAAATCGGCATTTTTCCGCTGTCGCCCTGCGTTGGGGTGCTGTCCCGGGGCGGGATTACTTCCTCTTTCCGCCGCCGGTGCGCAGATCGCCGCCCTTTTTAACGACGCTCCCGGTGCCGCCGCTCTGCGGGTAGGGGGCCTTGACCTCCTGCGTGCCCGTGTTCTTGATGCGGCCCTCGTAGCCTTTCTTCGCCATGCTTTCACCACCTTTCGGTCTGTCCTTCTATCTCCGTCAGGGATTCTCTTCCTTTGGCGCCGCGCCGTCGTATTCCAGGTGCTGCACCTCGTCCAGCACCCTCCCGCAGCTGGGGCACCGGGGATTGACGCAGGAAAGCTCCTGCACCAGATAAACCCGCGTCGGCGTGTCGGGGCTGCTATCCCCCGTAACCCGTGGGTATGCCCTGGTAATCTGCAAATCCATATGGCATTGCGGGCATTTGTCCACCCGTCTCACCTCCTCCCGGTATGGCGGAAAGCTCCTGTCCCGGCGGCGCCTGCCCCGCGCCCGAAACCACCCCGCCCGGCGGGGCCGCCTGCGGGACGCCGCCCATCTGCGCGGCCCGCCTCTGCTGCTCCAACTGCTCCTCCAGATAGGTCTTGGTGTCCGCCGCGCCCGGATAGTGAAGCAGCTCCATCTTGGTCCAGAAGAGCACGAGGGTTTCCAGGCTCGTCGGGTCCCCGAACGCCCCGCTTTCCAGGTTCATGCGGGTTTCCTGCCACATCGCTTCCCGGTTGCTCGCCAGCGGCGCGGCGGTGTCGCAGGAGAACAAAAACTCGTCGTCCCAGTACCACTGCCCGGCCGCGTCCTGCTTGAGGAATTCGCGGCGGTCGAAGGTGCGGTACTCGGTCTGGCCGTGGACGTTCTTCGAGGACACCGGGCGCGGCTCGTCCGCGTAGGCGAGGGCGAACTTGAACATGAGCTCGAACAAATCCGCATAGGCCGCCTGCTTCATGACCCGCTTGCTTTCCAGCCTCCCGGCGGTCTGCGCCGCCGCGAATTCCTTCGCCTTGCCGCTCGTGGCGGTGGGGTCCTTGCGGCCCTGGAAGCTGTCGGTCACGCCGATGGTCTGCCGGGCCGACTGGTAGGCGCTTTCCAGGTAATTTGCGTCATTGACGATGTTCGCCTCCACCGTAATCACGTCGATCATCGTCTTTTGTTCCGGCCGCTCGATCTCGATGACCTTCAATTCGCTGTCGTCCCTGCGGATGTTGACGCCCTTCGGCAAGGTGACGTAGGACCCGCCTTTCAGGAGTTTTTCTTCGATCTTGGTTCCCAGCTTCTTGATCATGTTCTGCTCGTCGCGGATTTTGTCCACGTCGCTGTCCCCGAGCGTCTGCCCGAACACGGATACGTTGCGGCGCAGGACGAAGGGGAACACCCCCGGCTTGTAGCGCGGCACCCGCGTCGGCACCGGGTCCAAAAGCCGCGTCGTTTCCCCGGTCAGCGGGTCGATCTCCGTCCGGGGCTCGTAGCCCGCAATGGCTTTGATGACCCCGCCGTCCGCCTGCGTGTAGTTCTCGGTCAGCGTCTCCTCCTCTTCCGCGTACTCCTCCAGGGCGGAGGACCCGCAGAACCCGCACCGGCTCCCCGCGGCCGTCTGCCCGCACTTTTTACAGCGGCGGAGGATGTGCGCCTGATAGTCGGGCAAATCCTCGACGACGACGTCGTTGACCCACGAAAATCGCCCGATCCCTCCGCGGTCCCCCCGGTAGTAGGCGGTGTTGAGGGTGACAAGCTCGTCCGAGTTTCCTGCCGTCCCGTCGCCGTATGCCGAGCTGCCCACCGTGCGGCACTCGGGGTCGCTCTCGCTCTCCGCCGACACGTCCACGCCGTATTTGCGCCGCACGGCCTTTTTGGTCTGCGAGGAGCGCATGATGATGTAGTCCATTTCCTTGGGGTCGCTGACGCCCGCCTGCGGGATCACCTGCTTCGGGTGCAGAAGCGAGACTGCCAGCTCCCCCACCGTCGTATGCGTGTGGCCGCTGTTGTCCCACTCGCAGAGAAACCATGACCCGCCCTGGATGGGCGCCGTGCGCTCCTGCATGTCGTTCAGGCGCTCGAAAGGCAGGCGGTCCAGCTCGTTTCGCAAAAAGTCCTCGATGAGCATTGCGCGGCCCTCGTCGTCCGGATTGCGCGGCGTAACCTTGGGCTGTGGGATGTTGCTGTCAACCTGCGCCTCGATCAGTTCCGCGACGATGTTCCGCACATAGGACGCCTGCTTCACGGGCGCATTCCCGCTGTTGACGTTCGCCTCGATCTTCCGGTCGCCCCGGTAAAGGGCCTCCCGGTTCTCCATTTCCGCAAGTTCTCCTCTGTAGGCGGAACGGCTTTTTTCCAACCGCTCCTGCCAGACCCGGAGCTTGTCCCGCTCCTTTACGCTGTCGATCTTGTCCGCCCCCTTGCGCAGTAATTTTGACAGGATGTTCATGGCTCCTGCCCCCTTCTAAAACGGGTTTCCGTATTTCGCAACAAGATATTTTCTCCCCGCCTCGTCGGCGCTCCGGTAGTCCTCCCACAAATCCGGCGTCCACTGCACGCGCGGGGCCTCCGGCACGGCCGCCCGGAAAGACTGCTGCGGGCGGATGTAGTAGGCGATCGCCAGCGCCATCACGTGGTCGTCGTGCTCGCCCTGCTGTGCCTCCGGGCGGCCCCGCTCGTTTTTGATGAAGGTCAGCATCTCCTTCAATGTGTCCGGGTCGTTTATGAGGTCCACCGATTCCCGGACGATCCGCACCAGCTCCGCAATGATGACCGGCCGGGTGACGGGCGTTGTGCGGAAGCCGTAGGAGGGCTTGTAGCCGTGGGTGTAGGTGTCCTCCGCCTGCCGCACGTACTGGTTGGGATACCCGTATTCCTGCAATTTCTTGATCGGGTAGCTCGAAAAATTGGCCTCCACGCCGACCAGCGCGCGGTTATAGTGGATGCCGAGGCAGTAGATTTGCCCGGTGAATACGTCCTCGTCGAACTGGTGCCTGAGCTTGGCGACCTGCCGCCCGGTGGTGTTGTCCAACACCTGCCCGACGAACAGGTCGCTTCCCTCCCCCGCGGTATCCCCGCCGACCACGTAGGGCACGCCGGGCCGCGCGTCCTCGTAGATGTACACATAACCGGCGGGGTCGTCGACCCACCGGACGGAACCGTCCACGATCTCCACGCGGTCCCGGTCCGCGTCGTAGGTTGTGTCGAATTCAAACCGCCCGCGGCGCAGAGGCGGCCGGGCGCGCACCGCGTCCAGGCGGCGCATGACCGCCTCCACGTCGAAAACGCAGGTGCCGGACGCGATGAACGCCTCCTCCGGGGTGCATGGGTACTCCTGTTTGATGAGCTCTTTTTCAAGGTAGCCCTCGTATTTCTTGGCGTACCAATGGAGCTGTTCGGGCGTCAGGTGTTTTTCGCCGCGCAGCCACCGCAGGCGGGCTTTGAGCCAGTCTCCGCCCGGGTCGTCGATCCCGGCGAGGAATTCCCGCCGCTCCCTTTCGTCCGGGAAGCCCTCGGCATATTCGGGCGTGCGCCACCACTCGTAAAAGCAGCGGATGTACTGCCCGCCGGTCCAGAGGGTGTAAAAGTCGTTGAGGCCGTTTGCGGTGCTCTCCTGCACCTCGATGCAGTTCTTGGTCAGCGCGGGCCCCAGCGACGCCTGCGTCGCGGAAATCCCATACGGCCAGAACGCGCCCTCCGAGCAGTGCAGGAAGTTGATCGTGCGCGAGCGTCCGAGCTGCTTTGTCGCCGTCTCGACGCTCCAGGTGCTGTTGAGCTTGGAAAAGGTGATCTGCCGCTTGTTGTTGTATTTCTCGGTCGGCTTGACGACCTCCGGCAGCATCGTATACGGGTATTTGGCCTTTTGGTCGAAGATCGCCTCGCTGTTGCTGGCCTTGTCCGTGACCGTGAAGCCCTCGAAGTTGCGGGAAAGCAGGATACTTGCGAGCTGGTAAGCGGTGATCAGGGAAGTGAAGCCCTGCTGGCGGCCTTTGAGCACCGCCAGCGCGATCCGGCTGATTCTGCCCGCGGCGAAGTCCTCCTTCGCCCGGTTGAGCCGGCCGATAAAGTCCCGCTGGACCTCGTTTAAAAAGAACGGGACCGTGTGTTTGTCCTTGTCTACGATCACCATGAGCAGCTCGATGAACCGTTCCGGCCGCTCGGTCACCTGCGCGCGCAGTTCGCCGTCCGTCACCAGCTCGCGGGCGACAACCTCGCGGAACACCCGGTCGCGCTCCAAATCGCGATCCTCTTCCCACCGCGCGCGCCGCCGCTCGATCAAAAAATCCGCCGTCCAGTTCATATCACGTCCTCCAGCTTTTTGCCCACGACGGCAACGTCGGCCTCGGTGCGCCTGGAGAACTCGTCGCGGCACTTGCGCTCCAAATACCATAAGGACATGTCCACGTCCCCGCCCTCGATCTTCTCCGCGAGGTTCAATTTCGCCCGCATTTTGAGGTTTTCTTTCAGGAGTTCTTTTCGCTCCGAAAATCGCTCGTGACGCTGGCAGTAGCGGAAGAGGGTCGACGGCGCGATGTCCGCGTAACAGCACGCTTCGCGGTCGCTCATGCCCTTCCCAAACGCCTCTTCCAATTTTGCAATCACTTCCGGGGTCATTTTCGTCGGCCGCGCCATGTCTTTTCCACCTCCCGCGCCCGCTATTTCGTTTTGATTGACGCGGCCCGCGCCGCCTGCCTCCATCCCCTTCGCAGGAACGCGGGCCTTCGGCGGACGCAGGCCGCGGGGCCGCGGGCTTCGCAAGTTTCCGCGGCGCGGTCACAAGGTCCGGGATTTCCCGCCCGGCCGGCCGCGCTCTGCCGCGCATTTGGAAGCCGCCGGAACCGACCCGGCGCACGACTTACGCGGTCTGTTCCGCGCAGTATCGTCAAGCCTTTGCTTCCATACGGCCCGCGCGGCGAGGGAGGGCCGCGCGGGCTCCTTCGGAGGAGGAAAAAGAAAGAGGGACCGGGGGAAATCTTCCCCCAATCCCATGATAACAAATTAGATGTCTCCATTTGGCGACACTTTTTCCAGCCTGACTTCATACCCCATGCGCTTCAAAGCCGTCACCACCGAGTAATCCAGATTGAAGGTGCAGCCGCACCGCAGACTGTAGATGCGCTTTCTGCTCATCCCCGTCAAACGCTGGATTCTCTTGACCGGGATCGTGTTCATCACCTCTGATACCTCGTCAAAAATCATCGCCGCACCCCTTTCCCACTATGAAAGCGACGGCTTCTACACGTACCGGGGCAGGCCCAGCAGCCGCCGGGCCCGCGCGGTACTCTGCGGCGCCCCGTCCACGACCAACTGCGTATACTGCCCCGGCGTGTCAAAGTTTTTACGGTAGAGCTTCCGGGCCGCCGCCCGGCCCTGCGGGTGGTATGTACGAACGACCGCGCCCATGTGCATAATCCTGATCTCGTAGGCATGCGGGGTCGTCATGCGCCGTCCGCCCCCAGCAGGGCCGCGATCCGCTCCGCCTCGACCCGAAGCCGCGCGGTGGCATAAAGCGTACCCGACAGGCTCCCCAAAAGCCCCGGCTCCGGCGGCATGGGCGCTCCCTGGTCCTCCGGCTCCCCATTCCCCCCGAGAAAGGCCGTGACCGCCCGTGCAATCTCCATTGTCCGCATGATTTGGTTGTCCAATTCCGCGGCAAGGCCATTCAGGTTTTGATGGGGCGTTTTCGGGTTGGTTCCTCCCCGGTCGCAGTCCGCCGTGTAGTCGCTCATCTGGTGCGCTCCTTTCCTTTCGTCCATCGTGGTATTGGCCGTGTATGTGGTTTTCACCATCCGCGGGGCATATCTCCCGCAGGTCTGCGTGCAGGCGCAGTCCGCATCATAGGTCTGTGCAAAGATATCCGGCTTGCAGGGATACAGTTCCCCGGAGACGCCGCGGATCACATAATCCCCCAGTCTGGCGATCATCTCCCCTTCCAAGGTAGGAATGCATAGCGCAGGCCTTCCATTTTCGTCCACAGTGGGATAGACGTTCATTCTCTGTTCTCCCGCCCAACGGAATACCCGGTTTTTGCTTTCCTCCGTGAACTGCTCCGCCTCGACCACCACAGGCTTTTTACGATATTTCATTGGTCATTCCCCCTTTCCCCACTTCCACCAGCCCTGTTTTCCCCTTGCCGGGACCGGCTCGGGGAACAGGACCGGGTTTGCCAGCTTCCAGGCATACCGCCCGTCCCGGAAATCCCCGAAGGCCCGTTCGAGGGCGGGCAGGCCGTCGCGGACCTTCTCGGCGCGCACGCTGTCGACGATCTCCACGCTTCCTAGGATCACGCCGCGCGGCAGACCCGCTATCCACTCGGGGGACATCTCCTTCAGGTGCTCGCGCGGAAGCTCCCGGAAGAACCGTTCGAGCATCCACGGCGGGGTTACACACCCCGCATGGATATAGACCCGGCCCCGAATTCTGGTGTACCGCGCCGAGGTCTCAAACCATTTGCACCCGTGGAAGATACCCCACGCAAAGGGCTGGAAAATCGTGCGTGTCGGGAGAACCTCGTATTTTTCCATCAGCCGTTGACCTCCTCTTTCCACGACGCGCTGTCGCTGCGCTCGATGTACAGCACGTCCTTCGTCGACTTCGTGATCTTGACCTTGACGCCGGGGATCACCGTGATATTGGCGGACCGCATCCGGCCGTCGTAGACCAGCATTGCCGCGTCGAGGATGCAGCGGCGGACGTCCGCGTTCATCGGCAGAGCCCCGCGGCCGGGCGCGTCCTCCCCGAAGAGCATGTCGACCGTATCCTCCGCGAGCTCCAACGCGCTCTTGCGGCGGATCACCCGTTCCTCTTCCCCACGCTTCCGGGAGACATACGCCCGCGCCTCCGCACACCCGCACATGCAGGTCGCGGCCTCGTCCAAATCGCTTCGCAGGTACAGGTTTTCGGATAGTCCCTCCCGGACCTGCCCGCAGTAGCGGCAGGCCCCGCGGCGCGGCGGGGAGATTTCTCCGAGGTAATCCCAAAGCTCCGCGTTGAGGGCCGGCAGCTCGCATATGCTCCGTTCATCGTATGCGGGCGGATACCGGGGCGGCGTCGGCGGTTCGGCGGCCGCCGCCTTTCTGCGGCCCTCCCGCGGGAATTTGATCGTCTTACCCATCCCGGCGGCCTCCCCTTTCCACGCGGCGCGCCCTGCCCTGCGGCCGCACGCTCTTTGTCCGGTCCTTGCCCAAACGCGTGTGACTGCGCATCAGGCGTTCCCAGTACCGCCGGTTTCCCTCAATCCTGCCTCCCGACATGTTCGACACATCCTTTCATTCCAAGGTATTGCATGATCACCCGCGCCGCGTCCTCGAACCCGCGGCAGACCTCCACCCGGTTCCCCGCGCGGCGCAGGCGTTCAATCCATTTTTTCTGCTCCTCCGACATGCGGCCGCCCTTCGGCCGCTTCATTTCTATATATAGTGCTCCATATACCCCGCGCGGCACCGGGAGGCACACGTCGGGCACGCCCGCGCGCAGGCCCTCCGCTTTCAGCTTCCCGGCGGCGGCCCTGCCCCGCTTGCCCTCGTTCGGGACGTGGTACAGGGCTTCCAGCTCGGGGTAGATTCCCACACACCGCTTTGCCCACTCGAAAAGGGCCTGCTGCTCGCCGCCTTCGCTGGCGTAGTCGTTTATGTTCATTCCGTTTCCTTCCCGTCGGCAAAGGTGATTTGGCCCGCTATGGGGGTATCTTCCCTTGCTCTCCGGCCGCTTTTCAGCACTTCAATCAGCGGTCGTTCCCACTCGCGGAACGGCTGATTGAACTGCCCGCAAGCCGTCCATTTTCCTGCCCAGTCGCTTGCCTCGCTATATGTCAGGCCGTATGTCTCGCATTTTCGCAATACGCGGCCGTGATACCTTCCACGCACATAGTTGCAGCACTCCCGGCAGGCGTGACCCTCTTGCTTTCCGTAATACAGGTACATTGCTTCAATTTTCCGTACCATGTCACCACCTCCGCTATAAGGCGACGTGCTCTTCCAGCTCCGCCATGCTCCCGATGACCCGCCCGGCACAAAGCTCGGGTAGGTTCGCCCGGACCAGCGCGGCGGCAAAGGGTGGCGGCACGGAGTTGCCGCAGCGCGCAACCTGCTTGCTTTTGCCGTATGGGTTCCCGAGGTAGTCCCGGTCGATGATGTAGTCCGGCGGGAAGCCGTTCGCCCGGTAGAGTTCACGCGGCGTCAGCATCCGCAGGCCGATATCCACAATCGCATAGTCGACGCCCTGCACTGCAACGAGGGCCATTCGGTCCCTGCTGGTGACGGTATGCGCGGGCTCGTCCACCTGCTGCCCCTCTCCGGTGCCATAGTATTTCGTGAGAAACGCGACCACTTCGCCAAAGTGATTGCCGCCCGCGGTGACGGTGTGAAGCGGCACGTCGGCGGGCTGTCCCACATCCTGGCCTTTGAGCTTGACGAGGTGGGCCGCCGCCAGCGCGTTATGGTCCTGCGGCGTGACGGTATGCACCGGATCGTCGAGGGCGCTTCCCGCGCCCCGGTATCCGCCGTCATAGTATTTGGACAGGAACGCGGACACAAGCGCATGACGGTTCGCGCCGTCCACCGTGAAAAGAGGAGCCTCCATGCCCTGCCCGCGGACCTCCCGGCCGCCCTGTTCGCTGTGATACTGGATCAGGGTCGGAGATACGAACATTTGCCCGCCGCCTCCGCCCGTCCGCACCGTTCCGAGCGGTTCGTCGACGCGCTCCCCGGTGGAATTCGTGGTATTCGTCACGGTCCACGGGGACACAACGGGAGTAATCAGGGCGACATCCGCCTTTGCCGTGGTGGTGGCGATCGGCTCCTCCACGCCGCGCGGCCTGCTTTGGCCGGCGCGGCCTCCAACGCCCGCAAGGATCGGCGTAACCACGCCATACCCATGTTTCCCTGTAATCGTTTGAAGCGGCTCGGCCGCGTCCTGTCCCCGGAAATTCTCCCCGCTATGGTTGCATTGCACGATGTATGGGCGCGGGTTGTCCAGGACGAACTTCTGAATTCCCCGCGCGATCCGGCGCAGGGTGTTTTCCGCCAGCGGGCGTACCGCCCGGACGCCGTATTTCTCGAAAATCTCTTCCGATGTGTCGAAGATGGACGGGCACGGGAGCGACCAGTCGATGATTTCCGCCGCTGTGCGCCACGGTTTCAGCCTCCCCGCCAGCACGTCCGGGCTGTCCGGGGCGCCGTGGGTCGGTTCCGGCCAGACGACGGGGCGGCCGTCGCACCGGGCAACCACGAAAAACCGCTTCCGGATGGTGGGCGCGCCGAAGTCGCAGGCCCGCAGCTCCCGCATATCCACCGAATACCCCAGGGCTTCTAGCTGGCTCCGCCATTTGCGGAAGGTCTGGCCGCTCTTCGACTTCACCGGGCGGCCGCGCCGCACCGGGCCCCACGTCTGGAATTCCTCGACGTTTTCCAGCATGATCACGCGAGGGCGCACAAGGGCGGCCCAGCGCAGGACCACCCACGCAAGCCCCCGGATATGCTTGTCCACCGGCTTCCCGCCCTTTGCCTTTGAGAAATGCTTGCAGTCGGGCGAAAACCACGCGAGGCCCACCGGCCGCCCGGCGCACACCTTCCGCGGGTCGATGTCCCATACGCTTTCGCAGTAATGCCTTGTGTACGGGTGGTTGGTCTGGTGCATGAGGATCGCGTCGGGGTCGTGGTTGATCGCCGCCGTCACCGGGCGACCCGTCGCAAGCTCGATCCCCGTCGAGGCCCCGCCGCCCCCGGCAAAGTTGTCGACGATGATCTCGTCGAAGATGTTGATCTGCGCCTGTGGTTTCACATTTCATCCCCCTTCCCGATCTCGAAGGTCGGTTTCCCCGTCACGTCGCAATAGGTCTTTTCCGCCCGCGCGCCGCGGCTCTCCTTCCAGTCCGGCAGGAACACCGCCGCGTCCGCCGCGTCGATCATGGCAAAGCAGATGCGCATACACGCCTCCCACGGCATCCCGGCCGGGAGCGTCGCGGGATTGATCGCCTTGTGCCCCGCGTTCTTGATCCCTTCCGCCCGCCGGAGGAATTTCACCTTGTAATTCGGGTCCCCCGTGATTTTCCCCGCTATGTAGATGGTCATGGGTCGTCCTCCCCGCTCTCCGTTTCCGCGAGTTCATCAAAGGTCATCTGGTTCGGGTCCTCTTCCATCCACCAATGCCAAACATCATCCACCGTGGACCAGGTGTCATTCACCTTACCGGCCGCTTTCCTTGCCTCCAGCATTCGGGCAAAAGCCCTCCGCCACATTCGTTCGTAGGCCGGGAACATGCGAAACTCGAAATACCGTTTTTTATCCGCCATCGGGCAACCGATGCATCCCACCCGGTCAAAGCCCATATCGTAAAGCGGATTGACCTTCAAATGTTCGGACCGGATAAAATCCCACACGTCACGGTCTTCCCAGTTGATGATGGGGTTGCAGACCCGCTTCGCCTTTATCCTGCAATTTTCAAAGAGCTGGCGGGCGTCGTCGTTATCGTTATTCAGGATGATCTTTTTCTTTACGTCGCTCGGCATGGTTTCGTAGATGCCGCGCTTATTCTTTCGGCTTGTACTCTCGGCCCAGCGGACGCCGGTGGTGATCATCCGGTCTCTGCCGCCCCGCTCTTTGAGCACGTCACAGCAGTACCGCGCGAGGCGTGCAGGCGGATACATCTTGATCTCGATCAATTTCCAAAGGCTTGTCCTTTCTCCCCGATATACGGGATGGTTGACCGAGCATTTGATCCCCGCCAGTTCCAATTCCCGGAACTGCTCCCGGACGTGGTACACGGTCTGCGGCGCGTCCGCCGTCGTCAGGTTGTGCATGACCTCGTATGGGATGCCCGCGCGCCGCGCCAGCTCCAGGCAAATGTCGCTGTCCTTCCCGCCGCTGGTGGTGATGATGAGCGGCTGGCCGTAGTATGTAAGGCTCATTTCCGACGCCATTTTTATACGTTCGATTGCGCTGTGCTCTAAATCCATTTTGTTTCCTCAACACCGCCGCTTGACCGGCGGCCTTTTCTTTCCCGTGTCCGGCACGCGGATCATGCTGTATTCCTGCCAGACGAGCCCCGTGAAGGGATTGACGCCCGTCCGCACGCTGTCCCGCTCGATGAGGTATCCCTTTTCCGGTGTGGGATCGGCGCGCCACTGCCGGGCCTTGACCTTCTCCGTCCTGGGCTTCGGGTGTACGAGATTTCGGCTTTCGTTCCACCGCTTTTTGAAAAGTCCCGTGCCGTCCCGGAAGGTCCCGGACGTCTCCTTGATCAGGTAGTGGGCCAACTCCTTGTACTGCCCGCTGTCGTCCAGCGGAGAAACGTTCACCCACGAGTGGGACGGGTCCATGTCCATCCACAGGCGGCGCAGCTCTTTGATATCGCACGCGGGGATCACCAGGTGGAAGTGAATGTTGGACCGCACATGCTCCGCCACCAAAACATATCGGAGGGGCGGGCCTCCCTGTCCGGTAAAAAAGGAGCGCAGGGCCCGCAGGAACTTTTCAATCTGCCTGCGGGCCTCGTCGGGCGGCGGCAATCGTCCTTTCCGGAATTTCAGGGTGACGTGCAAATCCCCGCCGTGATAATTCGCGTTGAGTATCCACCGCAGTTTCCGTTCCGCGTTGCGCTCGTTTGTGCGGAACATTTCGTCCGGTGTGGGCTTCACCCTCCGGCCGCGCGGCCGGGCCTCCCGCTCCTCCCCGCTGCCGAGGGTCTGATATTTCCTCACTTCGATGACCGATCCGGTCACGACCCGGCGTTTCATATATGCCATGCGTGGCCCTCCCGTTGGTGGTGATGTCGGTAAGATAATCGGTTGAAGGTGCCCGAAAGGCGCGCCAATCCGCGCCTTTCGTGGCCTCTCCGTTTGACAGAACCGCCGCCGCCATGGTATACTGAAAATCAAAGCAGGGCGGTTCTTTCCGCCGTGTGGAAACGGTTTGACGCAGACTTTTCGAGGGTGCGCGTCAAACCGTTTTTTGCTGTGCTTTTTCCCGCTCGATCTCCCCGCAGACCTTTTCCAGCTCGGCCAGCGTCCCGGAGTTGAGAAGGTCGAGCTCAAACATCATGCGCTCGTGGTCGCTCGGCGGGTAGTGCATGGGGATTTTATGCCGCAGCCGCCAGCGGGCGTACAGCGGTTCGATGACCGGATGCGCGATGTTAAGCATGTACCAGGGCTCTTTATTGCGGGCCGCCCGCTCGCGGTTGACCGTGCCGAAAACCCGGTCTGCCAGCGCACCGATTTCTTCCCGGCAGAAGGCGCAGAGGTCTTCCCCCTCCAGCGCGGCCGCCTCCCCGCAGCGGGCGCAGAGATCGCTGCCGCCCGCGGGGGCCTTCGCCCGTTCCCGCTTGGGTCCACGGCCCGCCTCATCCGTGATCTGGCGGATCGTCTTCTCCTGCTCGGGCGTCGCATAGGGCGTATGTACGTGGCCGATCTCCAAAAGCTGTTCCTCCGTCAGATCGATCCGCTCGTGATAGATGTAGGACGTGCAGCCCATCCCAATGTACCCCGTCAGGATCACATGGTCCCCATACGCCATGACGCCGTATGCGATCTGGTTCGTGCGGTCGACCCACAGCGGGTCAAAGTGCGTCACGGTTTTGCCTCCGCTTCCTTCGCCTGCGTGCGGGCGGCGTCCGCGTCGACCGTGATCGCGGCCTCAGCTTGCCCTGTCCGTTTCAACGCCTCGGATATCCGATACCCGGCATCTTTCAGGATTTCGACGATTTCCAAATATGCCGGTTCTCCAAACGCCCTGATAAAGCCCATATGCGCCGGAACGGAACCGTCCTTGACCCCGACGACCAGCCCATGATCCGTGAAAAACACATCCAGAGAGACCACCTTCGACCGTTCCTTTTTTGCAAACTCCGCTATGGCGCCTCTAATCGCTTTTACCCGTTTTTCTTCATCCGTCATTTCTCATTCCTCCGTCCTGGTTCTCCGCCGCCCTCGGGTGGTTTTTGTGTTGCCGCCATCACATGCAGCGCCTTTTTTGCCGCATCGAAAAAAGACAGATAAACATCCTCATGCGGGGTCCCGGCATGCGTTTTATGTACCTTTTCAATAAACTCAGATTCCGTTCCGGAAAAGCAGCCGCACCGGACAAAAATCGTATCGTCCTCCAGAAGGAAGCAATATGTTTTGCGTCGTTCACGACCTGCGCCTTCAAATGATACAATGGCTTTGAATACACGCCCGTTTTCGCAACTGCACCCCGCGCCGAAGCGGCACCCCTCGCCGAAGCGGCACCTCTCGCCGAAGCTGCA